>JBKJUN010000858.1:0-5184 GCA_046590555.1 Bryobacter sp.
GCGCCATCGCCGCATTACCCATATAGAGCCCCACGAAGCCAGTCAGGTAGGGCATGAACTTGCGCAGGCTGTACAACCATTTCATCCGCGCCACCCCTTCCGCAGTCGATTCGACAGCTCTTCGATCAGCCCTTGGTTGGCTACCTCTGCAACCCTGTTCACGTTCTCTTGTGGATCTTCAATAAGATCGTAAAGTTCACGGGCTGCCAATGTCTTATCCTTCCATCGCACCCATTCGACGTATCGATATCGTTCAGTCCGGATCGCATAACCCATATACTCAACCCCGTCTGGCGCAACCCAGATTCCTTCGCGCAAGAACTGATGAAAAACCGCTGGCTTACCCTTACGCCGTGGATTCAAAAGAAGAGGCACAAAGCTGCGACCTTCCAGATCCGGCCCGCGAGCAATCCCGGCAAGTTCACACAACGTTGGGTAGACATCGACAAACTCCACCATGCCCTGGCACTGCCCACTGCGATAACCAGGCGCCCGCACGATCAGCGGCACTCGTGCATCCACCTCATAGTTCGTCATCTTTCCCCAGCCGTTGTGCTCACCAAGCTTCCATCCATGATCGCCCCACAAAACAACGATCGTGTTGTCGCGCAATCCGTTGCTGTCGAGTGCGTTCAGCAGACGGCCAATCTGCGCATCTATGTAACTCACGGAAGCGTAATAGCCGTGCCGCAGGTGTCGTGCATCGGCCTCGCTCAGGCTACCTTCATGAGGCTTGGGGCCGTTGAGAAAGTCCTGATAGCCACGCAGCTCGCGATTCATATTGCCGGCCATCAAAGGAGCACCCTTGGGCAAGTATGGATTGGCCGCAAGCGGAACTTTCTTCGGGTCGTAGAGGTCCCAATACTTCTTCGGCGCGTTGAAGGGAAGATGTGGCCGATAGTACCCAACACCAAAAAAAAAGGGCTTCTTCTTGCTACCGTACTCTTTTAGCTTCGCAACGGCAACATCAGTTTGCGCACCATCGTAGTAGGCGTTATCCGGCACCTCCGGCGCTTCCGTCGCTGAGTTCTTCAGATACCACTGGCCGTAGCGATCGATATGCCGCCCCTGTTGGCCTCGAGCGGTAATCTCTTTCTTGCGGCGCTCAAGCGCAGCCACCTCAGCTTCGCTGCGATACACCGCATCGGGGTCGAAAGGGAAGCCGTCGATGTGCAGATCAGGCTCACTATAGGAGGCAGGATCGGGGAAGCTGTTATGAAAGATCTTGCCGATCTCGGCCGTGCGGTAGCCATTCTCGCGGAAGCGCTGCGGTAGTGTCACGGCGTTTGGCGTTGTCTCGCGAAACGGCGTCTTGAGATCCCAAACCTTCAGCGTATCGGGCCGCAATCCCGTCAGCAGGCTGGCACGCGATGGATTGCAAACGGCCATCTGGCAATAAGCGCGATTGAAGACCATCCCGCTGCGTCCAAGCGCGTCCATATTGGGGCTATGAACATGTGTTGCCCCGTACACGCCAAATTCCGGCCGCAAGTCATCTACGGCAATGAACAAAACATTAGGGCGCCGTTTGGCTGCTGACAATCCACCTATTCCCAAACTTGCGAGAACTGCTCGACGCGTCATCATTGGTCTCCGAAGGATGCCACATACTCATTCGCTCTGCAATCCCTCGCTCGGTGCTACGGCCAGCGCGACCGTCTCTCAACATCGAATTCGCGCTAGGCTTAAGGTCCACATGCAACTCCACCAGGCAATGCTCTATGTAAAAGACCTCGAGCGCGCCGCGCATTTCTACGAGGAGCTGCTCGGCCTTGAGGCCAACCCCGATACTCGCACACACAAATGGGTGGAATTCCCAGGGCTCTCCCTTCACGCCATCCCCGATCACATCGCCGATGAGATCGACATCTCAGACCCACCAGAGCCGCGCGAAGACTACCCCGTCAAGTTGATCTTTGCAGTAGACAACGTCGAATTCGAATTTGAGAGACTCGCCGCACTTGGCGTAGAAGTACAAATGCGCCCTTGGGGTGCCTGTGATGTGCTGGACCCCGAGGGCAACATCCTACAAATCAGCCTGAAAACCTAGACTTCGGGCGGCCCACTCATGTTTTGCCTCGTGCGGAAAAGCAAGGCCTTCAGCACTCAAGTGTTTCATTGAATCGTTTAGCGCGACCCGTTTTCGACAGGCTACCGGAAAAGTTCCATCAAAGCGTCGGCAAATAAGCGCATGCCCCGCACGTCAGGGTGGTTGATCGCATTCAGCATCAGCGTATTGTAAGGTATCCCCTGCCGCCACAGCCGCCCATAGCGAAGCGACGCATCCGCTAGCCCAACATCATGCTTGGCTGCAAACTGGCGAAGGCCAGCTACATAAGGCCGCGGGTCCTCATCGATATCGCGCTCTTGTGTCAGCCCCATCCAGTCGGGACGAACGTAGTGTGGCGTAAGAATGATCCACTCCGCCCCGATTTCTTTGAAATCAGCCAGCAGCTTGCTGTAGCGCTCCTCCACCTGCTCAGGCTTGAGCACCGCATCATTCACAAACTCGGAGACGATCAGATCCGGCTTCACACCCAGCACCGTTTCGCGATAGTTGTGTACGCTCCCAGGAGGCTCAGCCAGATAGCTGCCAGTATTGCGGCCCCCCCAAGCCTGCGTGATCAGCTCAATCCGCGCCCTCGGAAAACGCGCACGTAGGCGGGCAACGAATTGTTCCTGCCAGCGCTCTGTGGTCTTGTCCGCCAGGTATGAGCCATCCGTCACACTGTCACCCCAGGCGAGTATCCGCAACGCCTGCCCCGCATTGAGTCGCTCGATCAACCGCTTGACTGTATCGCTCTTCGGAATCGGCAACTCCGGATACTGAAGCTCAGATACCGGAAACAGATTTGCCGCCTCCAGTTTCGACGTCATACCCGATAGATAGATGTTCCCCAGTGGACGATCACCAGGCTTGAGTTGCGGCCTCGCAGGGGCTGCCGCCCGGGGCTCTCCCTGTCGCAAAACAATCTTCCCTTCAGCCGTCATTACAACCGAATCCAACCTTTGCTGCGAATGTCGATAGCTTGCAAAAACCGCCTGTCCCATCTCGATCCTGCTTTCAGCAAGACGTCCAAAAGTCCCCCAGGCGAGATCCATTTCGTAGTCAACACCCTTGGTAAAAAGCAAAGAGTCCGCCTCTGGCCCTAAGCGAAGTGAGAAGCTCTCAACATCAAGCAAGTGAGGACTCGTGGTCTCCTGAGCCCGAACGCCCTTCAGTTGCGCCCCCTTCACCCAGCCACCTGCCTTGGGGTTAAAGACGGGAATCCCAATGTACTTCTCAGCCTTGACTTCGATCCACGATGGAGGCCTAACCTGGACCGTCTCAGTGCCAACCTTCACATCCCAATCAGCTGTAATCGTAAACGTAGCAGGCTGCTGTGCAAAGGCGGCAAGCAGAATCGGGATCATCCCAAAAGTCGGCATCTTCAAAGTCTATGCCCGATTGAGTCGCATCTGGTTCAGTACGCTTGAATCAGCTCCATCTCGGCACTCAGGGCATGCGCGATCTCAGCATCGGTCTTCTTCGAATCTCCCGGGAACGCCCTATAGATTCCAATCGCCAACAACGCTACTTCCGATGGATTGTAAGGGATCGAATCGGGTGGAAACAGGTCGCGGTTCTGACAAAGAAATGCCGCCGCAGATTTCAGCCGTGCTTCCTCCTCGCGGCTCTCTGCAGACTCATGTTCAAAGACCCAGGCCGCTACCCGCTTTGCGATCTCCGGCTGCCTCGTGGCATCTACAGCCACGCCGGTTGCCGCAAAGACCCGGCAATCGTAATCGCGGCAGCTTTGCGGGCGGGCATCATAAATCGAGCATTTGTTGTCCACCAGCATCAGGCAATGGCCCTGCTCGTTGTAGCCCAACAGCAGGTGCCCTTCGGGTCGCCACGGAGCCTGAAATAACAGTTCCGGCGGGATACGCCGGATCGTCTTTTTCTCCGATGGCTTGATGTGAATAAACATCGAAGACTTGCAACAAGCGTTGCACGTGCCGCAAGGCACGACTGTCGATACAAGGTCCGATTCCAGCCAAATAGAGAAATTCCCTGCCGGGATACTTAGAGGTTCACCAATGTCTACGCCCACACTGCATAGAATAACGCCGTAGTGCCTAGTCCTGCCGAGCCAATTCGTAGTGCAAGGTGTAGAAGTGCTGCTTGCCTTCTCGCCGAATCTCGAGCTTCCCGGAAATACCTGCCAGCTCCCCGGTCCCCGTCCCAGGCGTAATCACAACTTGGATCTCCATCGAACCCGGCGACATGACACCGCTATGCTGCATGATGAAGCTACCGGTGCGGCCGTCCAGCTTGCCCGTGAAACGCTCCAGAGCCACATACCCCCCGGATGGATTGCCTCCATCACCTGAAGCCATCATCTCCACGCGGCTGGTTCCGGCCAATGCTCCGGCAAAAGTTTTGTCGAGAGACAGCCGGACAAATTCGCCTTCGACAGGCGGCCCGGAAGGCGGCAACACTTTCACTTCAAAAGTCCCAGCGGCGATACTAGACATTCTGACTCTCTCCTTGTTGCGAACAGTGTTTTCTGGGGCCTGTGCCAACAGCAAGGCCAATCCCGAAGCGATTGCTATGGTGATGATATGCATTGCTCAAATTAACCTGTAAGTTCAGAATAGCGACAGTTAACCATGGACGATAGGAAAAACGCGTCAGACGCCGGGCAAGCCCGTGGAATTCTAAAAACGCCTCCGGCACCGGGTGTCTTTACTCATTCACGCAAGACCCCCGCACCTGATTTGAGTCCTTGGATTCTGCACTATTGGCTGGTCGAATGGGAGGTGGAGCAGGGCCAAACGCAAATCGTAGAAACGCTTCCCCATCCGAACGTCCACCTGGTTTTTGCTTCTGAAGATGGCAGTGCAATGGTGCATGGAGTCCAAACCCGCAAGTTTCGCCGCCATCTGAAGGGACATGCGCGGGTCTTTGGAGTGAAGTTCCGCGCGGGCGGCTTTCATCCCTTTATCGATGCACCTGTTTCAAGTCTGCGAGGCAAGACTATTGCAGCGAAGCAAATCTTCGGAGATTTAGTCTCAAGTCTCCAGCCAATCCTTTGTGGCGAGTCTCCTGAAGCGCATCGTATCCATCAGGCGAACGATTTCTTCGTGCGCCTGATGCCCGAACGCGATCCGGATGCTGAATCCGCAGCGAGCATCGTCGAC
>JBKJUN010000868.1:0-1289 GCA_046590555.1 Bryobacter sp.
ATCCGATGGGTTGGGACGCCTTCGGCCTGCCCGCAGAAAACGCCGCTCTCAAGTCCGGTCGCCAGCCCCGCGAGTGGACTCTCCAAAACATCTCCCAAATGAAGAAAGGCCTCAAGCGCCTCGGCTTCGCCCTCGATTGGGAACGCGAAATCGCCACTTGCGAACCCGAATACTATCGCTGGAACCAATGGTTCTTCCTCCGCATGTTTGAGCGAGGTCTCGCATATCGCAAGCAATCTCTAGTCAATTGGTGCCCCGAATGCGCTACCGTGCTAGCCAACGAGCAAGTAGTAGACGGCTGCTGCTGGCGTCATGAAACAGTCCCCGTAATCCAGCGCAGTCTCGAACAGTGGTTCCTCAAAACCACCGCCTACACTGAAGAGCTTTTAGCCGACATCGCCAAGCTCGAAGACGGCTGGCCAGAGCGCGTCCTCATCATGCAGCGCAACTGGATCGGCAAGAGCGAAGGCGCAGAAGTCGACTTCACCCTCGAAGGCGGTGAAAAAATCCGGGTCTTCACCACCCGCGTCGACACCATCTACGGTGCCACCTGCCTGATCCTAGCCCCAGAACACCCCAAAGCCGCAGAGCTAGTGGGCGACCAAGGCAAAGCCCGCCTCAAGGCAATGGTCGACGACCAAACCCGCAAAGACCCGGCCCTTCTCGAAAAAGACGGCTTCGCCACCGGTGCCTTCGCGCTCAACCCCTACAACAACGAAAAGACTCCCATCTGGATCGGCAACTTCGTCCTCATGGGCTACGGCACCGGCGCCATCATGGCCGTCCCCGCCCACGACGAACGCGACTTCGAATTCTGCACCAAGTACGGCATCCCCATCGTCCCAGTAGTAGAACCAGCAGCAAAGCCAGCAGAAGGCGAAAGCCCCCTCCCCTACTCCGACTACGGCATCAGCATCAACTCCGGCCCCTACTCCGGCCTCCCCTCCTCAGAAGCCCGCAAGAAGATGACCGAAGTAGCAGACCAGCAAGGCTTCGGCAAAGCCACAACTACATACCGCCTCAAAGACTGGGGCGTCTCCCGTCAGCGTTATTGGGGCACACCCATCCCGATGATCCACTGCACCACCTGCGGCGTCCAACCAGTAAGGGATGAAGACCTCCCTGTCCTCCTCCCTCTCGACGTAGACATCACCGGAGCCGGCGAATCCCCCCTCGCCCGTCACGAATCTTTCTGGAAGACCACCTGTCCCAAATGCGGAGCCGACGCCCGTCGCGAAACCGACACCATGGACACCTTCGTCGACTCCTCCTGGTACTTCTATCGCTAC
>JBKJUN010000436.1:0-9439 GCA_046590555.1 Bryobacter sp.
CTGTAGGTCTGCCGAATAATAGGCTAGGGCTGGCGCGGTGGTTGGTGGATCGCAAGAATCCATTGACGGCGCGGGTTACAGTAAATCGATTCTGGCAGGGTTTATTTGGTGTCGGGCTGGTGAAGACGAGTGAGGATTTTGGCGCACAAGGAGAGTGGCCCTCGCATCCTGAGTTGCTCGACTGGCTGGCTGTCGAGTTTATGGATAGCGGCTGGAATGTGAAGAAGCTGATCAAGACGATTGTGATGTCTTCAACTTACCGGCAGGGCTCGCAATTGACGCCGGAGTTATTGAATCGAGACCCGGAGAATCGATTGCTTGCACGAGGACCGAGATTGCGCCTCGATGCGGGGCAGGTTCGCGATCAGGCGCTCTACGTGTCTGGCTTGCTGGTGGAGAAGGTGGGTGGGCCATCAGTAAAGCCCTATCAACCGGCAGGGCTTTGGAAGGAGCTTTCTGGCGGAGCTGACTATCAAATGGACCAGGGTGAGGGGCTCTACCGCCGCAGCCTTTACACCTTCTGGAAGCGGACTTCACCGCCACCATCAATGGCTAACTTTGACGCGGCTGGACGAGAGACTTGTGTGGTTCGAGAGTCCCGAACGAATACGCCGCTACAGGCTTTGAACTTGATGAATGATGTGACTTTTCTTGAGGCTTCCCGAAAGCTGGCTGAGCGGGTGATTCACTCGGGCGAAGGCTTCAGTTTTGGCTTTCAATTGGTGACGGGGCGTGCGCCCACTTCGCAGGAGTTAGCGATTCTCGATCGCGCTTATGCACGTCATTTGGCTACTTACAGGGCTAGCCCAGATGAGGCGCGAAACTTGTTGGCTCATGGGGATTCGCCCCGTGACACCAAAATTGATGTGGCAGTGTTTGCGGCCAATACGATGGTGGCCAGCATGATGTTGAACCTGGACGAAGGGATCACACGAGAATGAGACGGCGAGATTTTTTGAGTACTGCCGCGATCGCTAGTCTGGCTGGTGCTCAGACTCAGTTTGCACCCAAGGCGAAGCGCGTGATCTACCTGTTTCAGAGCGGTGCGCCTTCGCAGATCGAGTTATTTGATCACAAGCCGGGCCTGGCCAAGATGCGCGGCGTTGAGTTGCCAGATTCAGTACGGCAGGGGCAACGGTTGACCGGCATGACAGCGACGCAGACCAGCTTTCCGCTAGTGGCTTCGCAGTTTGAATTCAGGCAGCACGGGCAAAGCGGGGCGTGGGTGAGTAACCTGATGCCGCATGTGGCCAAGATCGCAGACAAGCTCTGTTTTGTAAAGTCCATGCATACAGAGGCAATCAATCATGATCCAGCAGTAACCTTCTTTCAGACTGGGTTTCAGTTGGCGGGGCGGCCTTCGATTGGGTCCTGGTTGTCTTATGGGTTGGGGACGGAGAACCAGGATTTGCCGGCGTTTGTGGTGATGATTTCGCAAGGAACGGGCAATGTTTCTGACCAGCCGCTCTATGACCGGCTTTGGGGTAGCGGGTTCTTGCCGACCAAGTATCAGGGGGTGAAGTTTCGCTCAACAGGCGATCCGGTTTTGTATCTGAAGAACCCTGAAGGTGTGAGCGCTGGCACACGCCGGGGCTATCTGGATGATCTGGCGGCGATGAATCAATTGAAGCTGGAACAGGCTGGAGACCCAGAGATTGCAACGCGAATGGCGCAGTATGAGATGGCCTTCAAGATGCAATCATCAGTGCCGGAATTGACCGATCTGTCAAAGGAATCGGCCAAGACCATTGACCGTTATGGGCCTGAGGCGCGCACGCCGGGATCGTATGCGGCAAACTGTTTGCTGGCACGGCGTCTGGCTGAGAGGGGCGTACGATTCATTCAGTTATTCCACCGTGGATGGGATCAGCACAATCATCTCCCAGGGCAGATTGTGAATCAGTGTCGCGATACAGATCAGGGCACAGCGGCCTTAATTGAAGACTTGTCAGAACGTGGCTTGCTTGAGGACACGCTCGTGGTTTGGGGTGGAGAATTTGGGCGAACTGTCTATTGCCAGGGCAAGATGACAGCAGATGATTATGGGCGCGACCATCATCCACGATGCTTCACCGTCTTCATGGCTGGAGGTGGCGTAAAGGCCGGATTCAGTTATGGGCAGACCGATGATTTCTCTTACAACATCGTGAAAGATCCGGTGCATGTGCATGATCTGCATGCGACGATTTTGCGCTTGTTGGGTGTGGATCATACGAAACTGACTTATAAGTTTCAAGGTCGACATTTCAGGCTGACGGATGTGCATGGGAATGTGGTGAAGGCGATTCTGGCCTGAGGGCAAAAGTGGCAACTAGTAGAACCTGGAATAGATTTCTAGAAACGGAGGATTGCCTTGTTAAATGTGAAAGGCCCTGAGGCCCATCGCCAGGCGGGTGTCCAAAGGAGTCAAGCGGCCTTGTGTAGACCACGGGGAATTACTTCACGACGAGTTTGGGTTGCCAAGGTGATTCTGGATACTTCAGCATTAGTTGCGATTTTGTTCGAGGAGCGGGAGGCTTAAAGCGTTTTGTGACTAATCCTCGATGCTGAGATTTGCAGAATGAGTGTTGTAAGCCATCTTGAAATCTCGATGGTGTTGGAAAGGCAAGCGAAGCCAACAGACGCAAGACAATTGGATATGTTTTTAGGGCGTGCAGGTATTGGCGTGGAGCCGGTCACTCTGGAGCAAGGTGCCTTTGCGCGCCAAGCCTTTTACGAGTTCGGACGTGGAAAACATCGGGCGAAGTTGAATTTCGGAGATTGCTTTGCTTATGCGCTGGCAAAGGCTACGGACGAGCCCTTACTTTTCAAAGGAAAAGATTTTTCTTTGACGGATATCAGGCTGGCTCTGGGCTAGTGTTGTTCAATTCGGATTGGTGATAGATGTGGGACGAGACGGCTCTGAATGGCGTTTTCGGCCTCTTCTATTCGTTACAATTGCCGAATGGATTTGCGATCAATTGTTCCCCGCAGGCATTTCGGCTTCTTCATTTCTTCACTCGCCAGTGTGGCAGGCGCAGCGCCCGGCTGGGAGCCCAAGGCCACCAAGATTATCGATGATGCAGTGAAACCTGTGATGGAGCAATACGGCATACCTGGCATGGCCGTTGGCGTGACGTTTGAGGGCAGGCGCCATTTTGTCGAGTATGGCGCGGCAGAAAAGACCGCCCGTGTTCCAGTCACGCGAGATACTCTCTTCGAGCTGGGGTCGATCAGCAAGACATTCACGGCGACGCTGGCTACCTATGCCGAGATTGAAGGAAAGTTGCGACTCAGCGATAGCGTAAGTCAGTACATGCCTGAACTAAAAGGGAGCGCTCTCGACCAGGTGCGCCTGCTGGATCTCGCCACGCATACGGCGGGCGGCTTCCCGCTGCAGCTTCCCGATGAGGTGACAAATCAAGAGCAACTGATTGCTTACTTTCGCTCCTGGAAACCGAAGTTCGACCGCGGCACCTATAGAAGCTATGCCAATCCAAGCATTGGCTTGCTTGGCATGATCGTCGCAAGGAGGATGGGAGTCAGTTTTCAGGCCCTGATGGAAGGGCGACTTTTCCCAGAGATAGGTCTGCGCCGAACCTACATCAACGTGCCCTCAACATCAATGGCGTCTTATGCCTGGGGCTACAATCGCGAGAACAAACCAATCCGGGTTGCGCCCGGCATGCTCGATAAGGAAGCCTATGGCGTTAAGTCCAATACGCTCGACATGATCCGATATGTGGAAGTGAATATGGGTATCGGCCGCGTACCCATGAAGATTTCGCGAGCAGTTGAAGCAACGCATACCGGGTACTTCCGAGCGGGTGAACTGATCCAAAGCCTGATTTGGGAGCAGTATCCATACCCGGTCGACTTGGACAAGCTTCTCGCGGGTAACTCGCCCAAGGTGATTTTCGAATCAATCCCCGCAACTGTGATAGAGCAACCCATTACCGGTCGCAAGGATGTGATCCTTAACAAAACCGGGTCCACCAATGGGTTTGGTGCCTATGTTGCTTTCGTGCCGTCCAAGAAAATCGGGATCGTGATGCTAGCGAACAAGAACTATCCCATTGACGCTCGGGTGAAAGCAGCTTACCGAGTGCTGTCGGGATTGTCCCGCTAGGGAGATGAAGCCTAAGCGGGCCTTCCGAAATAATGACAGGTGCAGCGGTGCGTCACATTAGTTGTTTGCTTGTTTGAGTCTTGGCTGGAATAAGGAGCTGTCGACAATAGGCCGGCCCAGGGTGGAGTGTCTAGCTTGAATTCCCATGTCTGTTTGCCCGTAAGGGCGTCGGGGGCGCGGAACCGGATGGACATTATTTCCGGTGGCGTGATTCACCGGGCCAAGGATAAGCGGGTATTGCATATGGGCATGCGCCTGGAATTCTGATAGCGTAAGTGTCATGCGAAACTTCGTACTCGCCCTTACCCTTATGACGCTGACAGCATCGGCCCAACTGGCCACAAAGAAATCGCTTACGCTGGAGGCGGCCAAGAAGATTGCCGCAGCCGCGCAGGTGGAAGCCAAGAAGAACAACTGGAATGTGGTGATCAGTGTCGTCGATGACGGCGCGAATCTGGTTTACCTCGAGAAGATGGATGGGACGCAGATTGGATCGATCGAGATTGCGCAGATGAAGGCGCGGACGGCGATCAAGATGAAGCGGCCATCGAAGGTATTTGAAGACATGATTGCCGGGGGACGCAATGCCGTGTTGAAGCTGCCGGATGTATTGGGTGTAGAGGGTGGTTTGCCGCTGGTTGTGGATGGACAGTTTGTGGGAGCGATTGGGGTGAGTGGAGTGACTTCGGCGCAGGACGGCCAGATTGCGGCGGCTGGGGTGAAGGCGCTGGAGGGAATCAAATAGACTGGTTGAACTAATGCAGCAAGTAGTAAAGATTGAGCAAGAAGAAAACCCCATAGGCGAATTCGAACTTAAATCGGCCATTGAGGCGCTTTACCCAGAGATTCGAAAATTGGCCGGCAGAGTACTGAAGCAGGAGCGCCCTGACCACACGCTTCAAAAGACGGCGCTGGCGAACGAAGCGATTGTGAAGTTGTTGGGATCAGAAGCGCTTAAAGTTCACGATTCACACCATCTTTTGGCAATGTCGGCCCGGCAGATGCGGCATATTCTTGTAGATTATGGGAGAGCGAAGGTTGCGCGAAAAAGGGGTGGGGGTGCGCAGCGGGTCGAGCTTCGTGAAGGAGAACTGAGTGTCAGCCATGATGTGGACGGACTGCTTACCCTGAACGCCGCCCTGGAGAAACTGGGTGAGGAAGATGAGCGGGCCTTGCGGGTGGTGGAGCTGAAATACTTTACTGGATTTACAACAGAAGAGACTGCTGAGATTTTGGGCTTGTCTTCGGCAACAGTAGAGAAAATCTGGCATGAGGCGCGGATCTGGCTGCACGGTCGATTAACGGAAAGTATCAATCGGGGATTTTAGTGAGGTAAACCGATTGATCCGAGACGTCCTGGAGAGTGACCAGTAACTCGGTCTGAGAGGGAGAAAGATTCAAGCCCCACTGAACCGTCCGGTCGAAACGATAAAGCAGCTTAGGCACCTCGCTGTTTTGAGCGAGGAAGAAAAGCCCCGGCGGCAGGTTGAGCTCATCCTTACGAATCAAGTAGAGGCCATTCTGTGCGGGAACGAAGAGACTTCTCCTAAAAAGGGTTGACACCGGAGTCTGGCCAGGGATTGAGATTCCATTCAGGGGCAGCGGGAGGTAGTGTAGGCCTTCGTTTTCGTTTCTGGTGGTGAAGTATAGACGATCTGAGGCGAGTGACTCAAGTGCATAGGTGCCTCCCGTTTTGGTGACTTGCGTTTGAAATTGAGGATCCTTGACTGGGGCGCGAAAGATCTGAGGGACACTAGCTATTTTTCTGTAAAAGTAAAAGAAAGCGCCGTCACGGGAGAGAGAGCAGATAAAACCATCAGCCAAAAACAGCTTAGGCTGCGAAGGGGTTTCAAGGTCGACAATGTACGTTGCAATTTGGCCCGTTACGCTTCTGGTTGAAAGATACAGACTTCGGGAGTTTGACGAAATTACGGAAGTCAGGGCGCTAAAAGATTCCTGAAATTCAGTAATCTGGCGGGGACTGGAACCATCTCTTGCAGCAATCCATGCCTGGGGTTTGCCGGAACGCGTTGAAGTGAAAGCAATGAACTTTCCATCTTGAGAGTAAGAAGCCTCCTCCTCATCAAGAGAACTGGCGGCGACAGGATTGAGGAGACGCGCGGGGCCAGGGGAAAGCTGCAGGCGATAAATATTCTGTTCTGAGGGCGTCACAATAATGGCCATCGACTTTGCTTTTGAATGAAGCGCAAAGCCGGACATTCCAGCCAACGACAATTTGAGTGGAACGATGGAACCAGAAGGAAACGCAATGGCATTTAAGGTGGAATCGCGGTATGGATCGTTGTGAACCAAGACCGTTTTCCCGTTGTTGGCCCAGCGGATTAGGCCTAGCTTTGAAGGTTTGATGGTAAGCAGGCGAGGAGTTGCAATTGGGAGACCCTCCTGGCCGATTGGAACAGTGTAAATATAGTCGCCTTTACCGTGCACTCGACGCACAAAAGCCAGCAGCTTAGTTGCAGGATCTGTTGCTGGGAACTGATCATCAGCCGGGTCTGGAGCTGACTTGAATAGCGGCTGCAAGCGTGGTGAGTCGAGGCGGAGACGGTATAGGCACCAAGGCTGTGACTCGAACTCTTTGACCGAGAGAAGCAAGCCGGAAGAATCGTTCAACCAAGTGTAGGATGGGGTTGAGGAAAAACGGGCCAGAAGGCGTTCTGGCCCGTCTCCCGATAGCGGCTTGATCAGTAGTTCAAATGCGCCAGAGGTGGATCGAGAAAACAAAAGCCAACGACCATCAGGGGATGGGTAGGGCTGAAACTCCGAGCTGAGGTGAGCTACGGCAAGCTTTGGGGCAAAGCGGTCGATCGGAGTTTGGAAGAGAGCAAAATCGCCCTCCAGCCCAGTAGCATAAAAAAGGGATTTCCCGTCGCTTGAGTATGCGATGTCGCGATGGGATCCCTTCTCGGTGATAAAGGGTTTGGGGTCGAGGCGCTTCCATGGATCTGAGGGGCTTTGAGAAGTCAGCAGTATCGAGATCAGAATTATCGAGGCGATGGCAAGCACAAACGCAAAGGTCGCCCAGCGGCTGACCGTTGGCTGAGTGCAGGCGGTGCCGAAATCCGTTACAGAAGCATAGCGGAGCAAGAGTTCAGGAGTGGTGGCGCGAGTAATCGCATTTGAGATTCTAGCTGGAACCTGGGGATTGGCATTTTCGGGACCACAAGCGTAAAGTTCCTCCAAGACGCGAGCGAGTGAGAAGATGTCGGCGGCAGGTGTAGGGGGGCTCGTAGCTTGAGGGTCGGAATAAGGGCTTTGTTTGAATCTGGAGGTTGTTCCGGGGTGAACATTCAACGCGGAGATACCGAAATCGATGACAACAGCGCGTTCCGTTGACAGCCCTGGATCGGTAATGATGATGTTCTCGGGCTTGAGGTCGAGGTGGATGATGCCATATCGATGGGCCTCGGCCAGAGCTTCTACTATGCCGGCCAAGAGTCTGTTGATCCGTTCTGGTGCGATGGGCTGACGGCGGGCGATGAGTTGCCGCAAGCTCTCGCCTGCGATGTATTCCAAGACCAGGAAAGGAAGGCCTGAATCGGTCTCGCCGAGGTCGAGAATTCCACGCAGATTGGGATGCCTGATGCGGGCAAGGGAGTGAATCTCTGCAGTAATCAATTCTTTGACAATCTCTGGTTCGTCAATCTGGTTTAGAACTTTGACGACCACGAGGCGATTGGCCAGGATTTCGTCGGAGGCGATGAATACGGAAGCAGAGCCTCCTTCGGCAAGGGAGGACTGAATTAGATATCTGGCCTTTAGCCGGTCGCTTGGTTGAGGAGCTTGAGGCCCAGACTCCTTAAGGTGGAGTGCATGAGGAAGAGGAATCGAAAGGAAGTTATCGATTGACTGTGAGGTCACAAGGAGTGAGCAAACGGCATCATAAATTTGCTCATCGCTGGAGTCTACGGCGTTGATGGGGTCCGATTGCAAGAAGACAGGCCTCACTTAGTAAAGCGCAAAATTCAGGATATAGCCATAACGATGACAACCGCAAATAAAAAGCCCACCGTAAGGCGGGCTGAAAGGTTAGATCGAAAAGAAAGGATACAGAAGAGCTTAGGCAGAGAGCCCTTCACTCCATTTGAGGAGTACGGTGAGGATGTCTTGCCATAAATTCTTCATCTATATGGAGTATGGGGTGATTATTTGATTTCGTCAATAGAAATCTTTTCCTCTTGGCTTAAGTTATAGATAATAATATGATTATAAATCTCTAGTTGTCGCTAGAGATTTAGGTCAATTCAACCATTGGCGACCGGTGGATTGGCCGTGTTCGGCTAGATAGGCCTGCATGGCGGCGGCGATTTTGGGGTTTTCAGAGCGGGCCATGGCTTCGAGGACGGGGCGGAGGAGTTCTACGTTTTCGGCGACGCTGGTGGCTGTCATGAGGGCCAGGTCTTCGCGGCCCATATCGAGCATCTGTTCGATGGCGTCGCCGTCGTCGGACAGAAATTCCTGAGCGTAGAATTCAAGGGCCTGGGCTTCGGGCCAGTCTGGCTCTTTGCCGCTGTTGCGGAGGGTGTTGAGGAACCAGCCTCGCATGTCGAAGTTGCCGAGGATGTCGGCCCAGTCGTCAATGCCCCAGTCAGAGCCTTCGAGGAAGGGGCCAGCTACTCCAGGAGTTTTGGCTTCACGAGCAGAGATCATCATGAGGAGGTCGGGGATGGCTGGGGTATCGATGCGGCCCCGGAGGCCGGTGTAGAGGCGGCCGAGAGCTTTGGCTGCGGCTGCGCGGACGAGAGAACTGGGATGGTCGAGGAAATGGAAATAAGGTTTGGAGGCTGAGGTCCATTCGGTGACTTGCCAGCGTTCTTCGGGCCACCAGAACATTGCAGTTTCTTCGTCTGTGAGGGCGACGGCGAGTTCGATCGAGGGGACTTCGATATCGCCTTTGAGACGGCCCTGACGCATGAGCCAGTAGATAGGAGATTGCGAAACGCTGCCCTGGCGGCGGGGCTGTGCGCGGAGGATTGCCCAGCAGAAGGAGCAGACACGGTCGTCGGTCTGGGTGGCGAGCCACGTTACATAGGAACCGAGCAGGCTTTTGAGTTCGTCCTCTTCGATCGAGTCGGACTGGAAGGGCCAGCAGTCTGTAATTGCAATGGCGATCTGGCGACCGGAACCGAAGCGAAGAAGGGCGGATTCACCAGCTGTGAGCCAGGGGAAGGGGTCGCTGGCAAGCCGGGCAAGGGTACCGAGGGCGTCTTTCCATTCGACCGGATCAAGGCCGGCGCTCATCTGACATTTACCGGCCAGGGCTGCGATATCATTTCCGGTGGCCTGTTGGCTGATGAGTTGTTCAAGTTGGCG
>JBKJUN010000043.1:0-3301 GCA_046590555.1 Bryobacter sp.
ATCGTGCAAAGAGTTTCGAGGACGCCATGCGCATGGCCAACGCCACGCAATATGGCCTATCGGCAAGCGTTCAAACCACTAACCTATCCCGTGTCTTCGAGTTCATCTATGGCGCCGAGGCCGGCCTGCTTACGGTCAATCTGCCTTCGGCGGGCGTCGAATATCAGCTCCCCTTCGGTGGCACCAAGGATTCGTCCTTTGGGCCAAAAGAACAGGGCCCCGCTGCATTCGATTTCTACAGCGACTACAAAACCATCTACCTCAAGTATTAAAACAACCACGGAAAGCACTCGATGAAACTAGGACAAATCAAAAGCAACGGCTCCGTTGTCGCTGCGATCTTTGTAGATACGACCCACGCCCGGCCGATTCCCGACTACTCCATGTACGATCTGGTGAAGCGCGCCGATGTGGAAGGTACAGACTTGGCTACCCTGGCTGGCCGCTTGGCGAGCACACACCTTGAAGAGGTCACGCCGCTGATCCCGATCGCCCCACGTGAAGTCTGGGGAGCAGGCTGCACCTATGAGATCAGCTCGAGCTTCCGCGATGCCGAACACGGCACGCGTGAAGGTTTCTATCGCGCTGTCTTTGAAGGCGGGCGGCCGGAGCTCTTCTTCAAGGGCACATCTCGCATCGCGGTTGGCCCCGGACAGCCCATTGGCATTCGTGAAGATTCCAAGTTCACTGCACCAGAGCCAGAGTTGGCCGTTTTGATTGGCTCCAAGGGCCAGATCTTTGGCTACACCGTTTCAAACGATGTCTCGGCCTGGGATATCGAAAAAGAGAATCCGCTCTACCTGCCGCAGTCAAAGACCTTCACTGGCTGCGCCGCACTTGGCCCCGTCTTTGTGACTCCCGATGAGATCGGCAATGTCTACAACCTCGAGATGACCTGTAAGATCACTCGCGGCGATAAGACTACGTTCGAGGGCAGTACGAATACCTCGAAGCTTGGCCGCAAGATCGAAGACATCATTGGTTACCTGATGCGTTCCAATCAGGTGCCCTGTGGCACGGTGCTGCAGACCGGCACTGGAATCATCGTCACGCAGGAGAGCGCTCTGGCTCCTGGCGACATCGTCACGATCAGCGTGCCGCAAATCGGTACACTTTCCAATCCCGCTGCCATCGTCTAACCTCGCTCCCTAAGATAGACTACGTGGGCAAGGGCCCATGTATTTCCAACTGAGCATTCTATTGCTCGCGCAGTCCAGCGAGATCTTCGAATTGTCTGTAAGACCGGTTTTGATCCGGTCTTGCATAGCATGCCACGGCCCTTCGCAGCAGTCTTCCTCATTACGCCTCGACTCACGCGAAGCAATGCTGAAGGGCGGCAACCGGGGGCCAGCCCTGGTGCCGGGCGATCCAAAGTCGAGTCTTCTCGTCAAATCCATGCGCCATGAGGATGCCAACCTCAAGATGCCCGTGGGTGGGCAGCGCCTCAAGGATGCCGAGGTTGTGGCAATCGAGAAGTGGATCAGTGCGGGAGCGCCCTGGCCTGCATCGGACGCTGCAAAGAGCCCTATCAGCTCTGGTGATCCACGCTACTATCCAAAGCTCTTGCGTGAGCACTGGGCCTTCCAACCCGTGGTCAATCCCAGGAAGAACATTGACCAAATCATTCTCGCCGCTCTTGAGAAAGCAAAGCTCAAGCCTTCGCAGCCTGCGGATCGCGCTACCTTCATTCGCCGTCTGAGTTATGTTCTGACCGGGCTGCCACCAACTCCACTGGAAGTCGATCTATTTGTTCGAGACCTTTCCTCTACTGCCTATGAGCGAGTGGTGGATCGGCTGCTTGCCTCGCCTCATTTTGGAGAGCACTGGGCGCGGCACTGGATGGATGTCATGCGATTTGCCGAGACCTTTGGCAACGACTGGAATTACGAGATCCTTGGCGCGACCCA
Organism: Bryobacter sp.; assembly: GCA_046590555.1. Lineage (GTDB taxonomy): Bacteria > Acidobacteriota > Terriglobia > Bryobacterales > Bryobacteraceae > Bryobacter. The sequence goes on from JBKJUN010000043.1 coordinate 1,908, forward strand.
TTACCGCGACTATCTGATCCGCGCCTTTAATCAAGATCTTCCCTACGACCAATTGATCCGTGAACACATCGCTGGTGATCTGCTGGCGAAGCCTCGCATCAATCTTGTCGAGGGTCTCAACGAATCGAAGATCGGGACTAGTTCTTTCCGCTTCGGTGAACTTGGCCATGACGATTGCATCCGCTTCCGGCAGATTCGCACCGATGTTGTAGATAACCAGATCGACACGATGGGCAAGGCTTTTCAAGGGCTCACGATTGCCTGCGCGCGGTGTCATGATCACAAACTCGACCCGATCCCAACTTCAGATTATTACGCGCTTTATGGCGTACTAACCAGCTCGCGGATGGTGACGCATACCGCCGATCTTCCTGATACCAATGCAGTGGCCAAGCAGCGTTTGGCCGCTAAGAAGCCAGTGATTCGGAGTGAGCTGGCGCGTCATTGGATGGAGGAAGCCAAGCGCATCCCTAGTCTGCTTTTGGCAGCCGATCGCGCATGGCGCAATCTTGCCCCAACCCAGGAAGACGCCGTTCAGCTTGAACGAGTGCAAGCGCTGGTCAGTGTTCTTGAATCTCCCAAGCCGAAGCTGGAAGATCCACTTTATCCGTGGATGGAATCGGCGCGCGCCAAGGACTTTAAGGCCGGGTGGCAATCGCTCACAGCGCGATATGCGAAAGAATCTTTGGAGCGAACAGCCTTCAACCAGGAGCACTTTCGCGGCTTCGACGAATGGACTTCCGATGGTAACGGTGTAACAGCCACGCGCTCACCCGATGGAGAATTTGCAGTTGCCGCGACAGGCCCCAAGGCCATTAGTGGCATCTTCCCTGAAGGTATCTACAGCCACTCACTCTCTGAGCGCCTCAACGCGGCTCTGCGTTCACCGCTGGTGCCAAAGAATAAGAAGTTCGTCAGCATTCAGGTCATGGGCGGCAAGCTCGGCGCACGCCGGGCCGTCATCGATAACTGCGTGCTGGGTGAGGACTACAAGATCCTGGATCGCGACACACTCTCGTGGGTAAAGATCCCCAATCGTGATGATCAGCCGAACCTTCCTTTCTATCTTGAGCTCGTCACCAAATCTGACAACACCCGTATCCCCGACCGGCCTGGGCACACCAAGGCAAGCCCTGAGCAACTCGCCGCGCCACAATCCTACTTCGGGATTGCCCGCGCTGTCGTTCACGATATCGACGAGTCGCCGAGAGATGAACTAAAGGCTTCCGCGGTTCTATTCACGGGTGCGCCGCCGTCTTCGCTTGCGAGTCTGGCCGAGCGATATGCCACCATCGCGCAGAGTGCGATTAGCGCTTGGGAAGCAGGGCGGGCGACTGCTGAAGATGCGGCATGGCTCAGTTGGCTTGTCGAGAACAAGCTCCTAAGCAATAGCG
>JBKJUN010000266.1:0-4512 GCA_046590555.1 Bryobacter sp.
TCTCAGGCCCGGAGAACCTCGCCAGCCGCCTCAGTGTTTCTATCGGTGCTCCGATCTTCTTCTCCAGCCGCTCCGGCCTCATCAAACTCGACAACAAAGGCTCTACAACGGTCCTCGGTGCAAACAAACTGAAAGACCCCTCTCACATCGCAGGTTTCTTCGTCCGGGCCTCTGCCGACAACCGCTCCGGCTCAGGCATCATCTCAATCGCATTTCCACAGGATTGGATCGGTCTCTGGGAATGGTCCAAAAACTCAGGCTTTCATCAACTGCCTCAATCCCGGGGTCAGGTCGCCAGACAATTGGCGATTTCTGATAGTGGCGATAGCCTCGCTGTATATAACTCAACCGAAGCTTGGCTCAAAGAAGATGGCAAATGGGCTCAGCTACGCCCACTGCCAGCTCCCTTACGCGTATCTAACAGCTTGTACTTTGATCGTCAGGGCCGCCTCTGGGTTTCTACCTCCACAGGCCTCCATCTTCTGCGCTCGGGGCAATCCATCTGGTCCAAACTCCAGTTCCAATTCCCGAACCTGAACAACCATTTCCTCTCTTTGCTCAGCAACCAGGACGGCACTCTCTGGGCTGGTACAAACGACGGAATCCTAATCATTTCTCCTGACGGATCGGTCAAGCAAATCACTCACATCGGCGCAGAGCGCCTCGGCCTGGTAACGGGTCTCGCTCAAGAACGCGATGGTTCAGTCTGGTGCAGCAGCGGGGCCAGCTTCAACGGCGCATTTAGGTTCTCGGCCGGCAAATGGCAGCGTTTCGGCCCGGCTGAAGGTTTGCCCGATACGCCAATGCATCGCGTCCAAGTCGATGCTTCCGGGCGCCTCTGGGTCCTCGGAAGCGCTGGCGGCCTCGTTTTCCGGCCCAGCGGTGCTTTTGCCTTTGACGGCAAATCCTTCGATCGTTGGGACAAGCAGCGTGGCCTCATCGATTCCCGTGTCTACAGCATGGCCTCTGACGTTGATGACGCACTCTGGTTCGCTACCTCCCAGGGCATCAGCCGCTACAAGAATCAGTCCTGGACTCATTGGACGCAGCATAACGGCCTGCGGCAAGGCTCTACGTTCTTTGTCCTCCCCCAAACCAATGGCGCTGCTTATTTCCTAGACCGCCGCAATGGCCTCGGCCAGATTAGTCCGGAGGGCAAGGTCACTTATCAGGCGCTCGGCAAGTCATCTCCATCCCAGGCCACTTGGGATTTGCGTGAAGACGCTCATGGAATTCTATGGCTCGCCACCCGTGGCGGCCTCATGTTGCGGCGCGACGGCGAGTGGAGCACCATCGGTACCTCGGCGGGCCTCGAAAACCCCGAAATCTGGCCTATCGCCTTCTGGCAAAATCACAGCTGCACCGGTACCGACGGCAGCGGTTTATACTGTCTCAGTCGCGAAGCGCTCAACCATCCACCGCCCAGGCTCATCGTCAACTCACCCAAGATCAATGGCTCCTCCGCCATTCTCGAATGGAGAGTTTTCAGCTTTGGACAATCCAGCTCCGGTGTCGGCAATCTTGCTCGCTTCCGGCTTGATGGCGGCACCTGGTCTGATTGGCTCTCTAGTGGAACTGTAACTCTTGCAGAACTTTCTCACGGCAAACATTTGATTCACTTCGAAGCCAAAGATCAGTTCGGCGCCAAAGCAAAAGCGATCTCCGATATCTCCCTTGAAGTTCCGGCACCACTCCTCCAACAACCTGCGTTTTTTGTTCCAGTAGGCATCAGCCTCGTCGCCGCCCTCCTGGCCATCTACGCCTTCATCGCCCGCACCTACCAGCACAACCGCAAACTCGCCGAAAAAGAAGAAAGCTTCCGCGCCCTCATTGAATACAGCTCGGTCGGCATCACCCTCTGGGATCACAACCGCCGCATCTTTTACGCCAGTCCCGCTCTCAGAATTATCCTCGGCTATGAACCCCAAGAACTCCTGGGCGACTTTAATCCCGATCTTATCCACCCCGACGATCTCCCCGCAGTCCAGGCTCGCCTTAAAGGCCTTCTCGAAGTCATCGGCCAGACCCAGCGTTCCCGCGTCCGCATGAAGCACAAGAACGGCGAATACCGCTGGATCGAGGTCATCTCCCGCAACCTCTTCGACAACCCCGCCGTTGGTGCCATCGTCACCAACATGCGCGACATCACCGATTCCACCAACGCTGAAATCGCCGCCGCAGAAGCCCGCCAGCGCGCCGAAAGTGCCAATCAGGCCAAGAGCGACTTCCTCGCTATGATCAGCCACGAGATCCGCACCCCCATGAACGGCATCACCGGCATGTGCCAGCTCTTGCTTGAAACCAACCTCAACAAAGACCAGCAGGATTACTCGGAAACCATCGCCCAGTCGGCTCAATCCCTCCTCGCCCTCATCAACGATGTCCTCGATTTCTCCCGCATCGAAGCCGGCAAACTCAGCATCGAGCGAGCCCCAATCGACCTCTCCAATGTCCTGACTGAAGTCATCCAGCTTATGCGCGTCCGCGCCGAAGAAAAAGGGCTCAAGATCAAGGCCGAATACCCCAAAGACGCCCCCCGTGCCTTCTATGGCGACGCTCTGCGCATCCGCCAGATCCTCTTCAATCTCACCGGCAATGCCGTCAAATTCACCCACAGCGGCGAGATCTGCCTTGAAGCCAAGATCCAATACTACGCCGCCAGCCGCTACTCAATCTTGATTGCAGTCCGGGACACCGGCATAGGTATTGAAGCCGAAAAACTCGAAACCATCTTTCACAAATTCACCCAGGCAGACCTCTCCACAACCCGCCGCTACGGCGGCACCGGTCTCGGCCTTTCCATTTCACGAAGCCTTGCAGAACTCATGGGCGGCACAATTGATGCAAAAAGTGTACCCGGCGAAGGCAGCGAATTCCACCTCGAAATCCAGCTTGACGTAGCCCCCGAAAACGCCCTGGAACGCCGCCAGTCCAGCGTCAACGCCCTCCAGCCGCTCTCGGAATCCCTCGATATCCTGCTGGTCGAAGACAACAAGGTAAATCAGAAACTCGCCCTCCGCCTCCTCGAGCGTCTCGGCTGCCAGGTCAAAGTCGCCGCCAGCGGAGTCGAAGCCCTCACCATGCTGGACCGTTACAATTTCGATCTCATCCTGATGGATTGCCAGATGCCTGAAATGGACGGCTACGAGGCCACCAGGCGCATCCGAGAGCGAGAACACGGCACCAGACATATCCCCATTGTCGCCATCACTGCCAACGCCATGGAGAGCGACCTCGAGCGTTGTCTCACCAGTGGTATGGATTTCTACCTTACCAAGCCAATCGACTTCGCCAAGCTTAGGGATGCTCTGGAGACATGGGGAATAGATTACCGCGCCCCAAGAGCCACTTCGGATCCAGCCGCCTCTTAACCGCCTTCATCGCCTCAATCTCGGCATCTGAATAGAGAAACGGCAGGAAGTGCCGCTTCCGCTTCCCCAACCCATGCTCGGCCGCAATCGTCCCGCCCAATTCGACGCTCTTGCGCGCAAAGTCATCCATCAGCTTCTTGCCTTCTACCCCAGTCGCCTCACTGGAGGGAAACAAATTCACATGCACATGCGCGTCCCCAATATGCCCAAAGATTGCAAACGGGGCCGGAAACCGCTTCGCAATCTCATCACGATAATAGGCCAGCATCTCGCGATTCTTCTCCACAGGCACCGAAAAATCCGATCCCAGCTTCGAGAAGCCCAACTGCCTTACCATCTGAATCACACGCTCCGGCAACGCATGACGAAACGCACGAAACCTCTCCCGGTCCGCCTCTGACGACCCAAACCAGCTCTCCTCGGCCATCGCCTTCTGTTCTTCCAGCCGCTCCACCCATGCATCCACAGCCGAATCATCCTCAACCAGTTGCTCGACAATCACACAAGCCACAGCCGCCTTAGGCAAGTCTGTGTACTTCTCCCGGATCAGCCCCAGCGACGGCTCGTCCGCCCACTCGAGCATCCGCAATCCAGGGATAGATCGCCACGCTTCCACCGCACGAATCGAATCCGCGTCACTCGAAAAAAACACAATGCCGTTCAGCATTTCCTTCGGCACCGGCTGCAATTCGAGCTCAGCCTCAATCACTACCGCCAGCGTCCCTTCAGACCCCGAGATCAAATCGATCCAGTCCATCCCGACTGCCAGCGGATAACCTGCCGAGTGTTTGGTCGAAGCAGGCCGATGCACCGCGCTAACTTCAAAATCGATCTTGTCCCCGCGACGAACATCAAGCACCCGTCCATCCATCAAAGCAAACCGCAGACGCCGGATCCACCGCCGCGTAGCTCCATACATAAAGCTCCGGCTTCCGCACGCGTTACAAGAAATAGTTCCACCAATTGCAGCCATCGTTTCCGTCGGGTCGGGAGGATAAAACTGCCCACTCCGCTTGGCTGCTGCATGAAGATCACCCAGTATCGCCCCGGCCCCGCAAACGGCAAAGCCCTCATGAATCTCGATCTTGTTGAACTTCTCAAGCGACACACACCAGCCACCCTCGGGCACACGCCCGCCGGT
>JBKJUN010000284.1:0-1311 GCA_046590555.1 Bryobacter sp.
CCTTCCCCTTCAGCCCATGCACCACACAAGCGTCGCCCTCCGCCCCCAGTCGCTTCACCAGTCGCTTGACGTGCCGTACCGTCACTCCAAGCTCCCGCGACGCCTCCGCCTGTGTGATTAGCTTTTTTTGAGCCTTCCTCAACACCACCAGCCGATCCCGTTGTTCTTGATTCATCCAAATGAGCCCTTGGTCTACCACCTTCCAAGGATCATCCCCCTGTCAAGGTGACATTTCTACTTTGCTCTATGGTGACTTTCTCATGTTGCCGCGACACACAGCGCTCGCTCGTTATCTTGCGCAGGATTTGGGCGTCCCGGCAATTCATGTTCTGAATCTTTTGTAGTAGCCGCTCCTCAAGTTGCTCTGAGTTCGAATACGGAATTGCCGTTGTATCGAATTGCTTGGGATTTTTGGCAGGAAGTAGCCGCAGATCCTGGAGCGATTTGAAGCTGGTAAAGGCTTTTTGGAATTGCGGTGAGATTGCTTCTTATCAAATGAAGAGTGCATTCGGCAAGGTTTGAGGTGCATTCAGTTTATGAATTGCAACTTGGACTTTACTCAGTCAAGCCAAGCATGGCTTCCAAGATAAGCAGGACGAAATGGGCGCCTAACACCTAATCGACTAGAGACGAAATTAATACCCCACCTGCTTTTGAGCCGGTGGGGCCAGGAGGGAATTAAAATCTATTGAATTGCTGTCGCTAGGTAAGTTTTCTCCTTATTTGGATTGCCAATAAGCTTGCACCGATCAGAGCATAGGTGGCGGGTTCCGGGACCTGCGGGTCGGCAGTACCCTGTATGGTTACCAGGAGTGCGCCGGGGCCGCCATAATTGGCGTAGTCGATGCGGAGGATGTTGTTGCCGGTGTTGAAGGCGCTGGAGTTGGCGGAGAATGGAGTGAGGCTTGTGAAGTTTGCGCTGGGGCTGGCACCTGTGCAGGCACCGCCCGTGGTGGCGAGGACTGTTGAATTGAGGCGGATGACGGCACAATTGTCTGCGGCAAAGAATCCTGAGAGGCTGGCGGTGGAGATATCGAAGGAAGTCATGTCAAAACTCTGCTCGATAACGTAGCTTGCATTTTCGCTTGGGAAGAATGGAGAACCGCCACCTTGTGCTGTTGCGGGGGAGATCCAGCGAGCGTCGAGGCCGATTTCGCTGTAGTAAGGTAACTGCCAGCGAGTTAGAAGAGTGTTGGCCAAACCAGTCACAGGAGGGATTAGGCTGAAATGGGTTTCGGACTGGTTCGGCTTGCCAGGAGCGTTGGCTGGCCCGAGGGGATTGTTTAAGGCGTCCGTTCCGGTGTTGAAAAG
>JBKJUN010000419.1:0-2428 GCA_046590555.1 Bryobacter sp.
GTTATGTGCCCGAACTCAACCGGATCGCTGCCCTCTACTTGCCGAAGGGTGTCGAGATGTCTGGCTACTTTTCCGGGCGAGGCCTTACTCAAGTGCGGCTCGACCAATGGCAGCGGGAATTTGCGCCGGCCTTTCCTGTTCAAATGGATGAGTTGGCGAATAGAGCTCAAAAAGCCGGTGCGACACTCACTCCTGAGGTTGTTGTCGTACATAGGGAGAAGGTTGTCTACCGTGGCCGTATCGACGACCGTTATGTTTCCTGGGGAAAGTCTCGCCCCGAGCCGTCGCGGCGAGATCTGGTTGAAACTCTTGACGTATTGATTAGCGGAAAGCAGGTCACACCGCGTTTCACCAAAACCTGGGGGTGCTACATCGAATGAAACATCTGGCTTTATTGCGCGGAATCAATGTGTCCGGCAAAAACATGATTAAGATGCCAGTGCTGGTAGGGATCTTTTCCGAGCTTGGTTGCAAAGATGTCTGCACCTATATTCAGAGTGGCAATGTCCTGTTCAGCGCAAGCAAGACTATTGCGGCAAAGCTGGAATCTGCAGTAGAGAGTGCGATTGGGACGGAGTTGGGTCTGAGAATTCCCGTGCTTGTACGGAGCGCGGCTGAGTTCAGTGAGGCTGTTGCGGCCAATCCTTTTCCTGAGGCAGTGGATTCTCCCAGGCAATTGCACCTTGTTTTTCTCAAAGACAAACCTGAGGCAGAAGCTGTCGCAAGTCTCGATCCAGATCGTTCAGCCCCGGACCGTTTTGTTGTTGCCGACCGCCACATCTACATGCACCTGGGGCGAAGTGCAGCCGACACAAAGCTTACGAATGCCTACTTTGATGCTCGGCTCAAAACAGTCTCAACTGCACGTAATTGGAATACTGTCAAAACTCTTCAGGATTTGTTGCAGTCTGCCCGGTTTACTGGCGAAGAGATCCATCAAAATCGTTGATTTTTGGGCGATGCTGTGGTCCTCTTGATAGCCTGAGATCGTGACTGAATATTCTATTGGTGTCGATCTGGGTGGGACAAACTTACGTGCTGCCGCTGTCGACCAGGATGGCAACTTGTTGGCCCAGGTGTCGGCCAGTACCAGCCCCGAGAAGGGCAGGGAACACGTTATCAATGAAATTGTGGAATCCATACAAGGGTTGCGCTCCAAACAATTGGAGGGGCGCTTTGCCGGTGTTGGCATTGGTGTGCCTGGCTTCATCCTGATGGATAAGGGCGTGGTTCTCAATTCGAACAATCTCGCTTTCCTTGAAAACATTCCTTTGCGTGACGAGATTGAGCGCAGGCTTGGCGCACCGGTAATCCTCGAAAATGATGCCAATGCGGCAGCGCTTGGTGAGTGCTGGATTGGTGCTGGTGCCGATGTTAATGATCTGGTGCTTCTGACACTGGGCACGGGCATTGGGGGCGGAATCGTTTACAAAGGGCGCGTGATGCATGGCTTCCTTGGAATGGCTGGCGAGTTGGGTCATATCACTGTGGTTCCCAATGGGAATCCCTGTGGATGCGGCAATGTTGGCTGTCTCGAGAAGCATGCCTCGGCGACCGCGATCACTTGCCTTGCAGAATTGATGAAGGTCACTCCGCATCCAAACCCGACATCTGAAGACATCTACAACCTCGCTGTTGCTGGTGACCTAAAGGCGCAGCAGGTCTTCCGATCTGTAGGTGAAGCGCTTGGGATTGCGCTTGCTACATTGATCAATACCTTCAATTTTCCGCTCTATCTTTTGAGTGGTGGCCCGCTTCCGGCCTGGGATTATTTTGCCCCTGCCATGATTGAAGAGGTGAGTCGCCGCAGCTTCACCTATCGCAACACAAAGACTCGCATTGAGAAGGCAAAGCTTGGTAGCAAAGCTGGACTCTTCGGGGCTGCGTATCTGCCATTTCAGGCACAGAAAGATCGTCTTTAATTATGTATTGGCTTGGAATTGATGTTGGAACCGGCGGTACCCGCGCATTGCTGCTCGATGAAACAGGCAAGATCGTGTCCAGTTGCACGGCACCCCATGCCGAGATGCGCATGGAACGCCCGTTGTGGGCCGAACAGGATCCGGATGATTGGTGGCGAGCCACTCAGGTTGCGATCCAGGGTACCTTGCGTGAGGCGCGCATTGATGCAGCAGCGATAAAGGGCATTGGCTTTTCCGGGCAGATGCACGGGCTTGTCATGCTCGATGCGCAGGGCAGGGTGATTCGGCCCAGCTTGATCTGGTGCGATCAGCGTAGTCAGGCTCAGGTGGATGCCATTCACGCCAGGGTTGGGCGCGAGCGGGTTGTGCAGTTCACTGCGAATCCGGCGATTACTGGATTTACACTTCCCAAGTTGCTGTGGGTTCGCGACAACGATCCAGCATCCTACGCACAACTGAAGACGGTTCTTCTGCCCAAAGACTATGTCCGCTACAAGCTTTCTGGT
>JBKJUN010000569.1:0-3732 GCA_046590555.1 Bryobacter sp.
AAGGTAATAAAGCTCGGTAGGCCAATTCGCCTCACTCCCTGTAAACGCTATCCCGCCCAGCCGGTTCACCGAAGCATCAAGCCAGAAGCCTGTCGTCGCTACCACTTTACCCGTATCGACACGCTTGGCTGGCCCCGAGATCGGCTGCACCCAAAGCCCTACTCCAGTGCCATCATTCGCACTCACGAGCAGACTCTCAGAATCCGGCATCCAGATTGCCCGCTGCACATTGCGATCAATCCCACGAGTCACACTCTTGCCTTCCCCACCCTCAATCGAAGTCACCTGAACCTCATTCTGATTCTTCGTATCGCCGTCCTTCGGGTACCAGAAAGAGACCTTCTTGCCGTCCGGCGAAATCAAGGGCTGCGCCTCATTCTTCGATCTACCCGTAAGCGGCCGCATGGCCCCACTAGCCACATCCACCACCTGCACATTCGCGAGATTGAAATCCCCCGAATACGGCGTCGCCACCTTCACAATCGTCAAGCTCTTCCCATCCGGAGTCCACGATAGCGGTGCCGCAGGAGGCGAAGGAGGAAAGCTGATCGGCAACGTCCACGCACCACTCGTCAGCCGACGCGCAGCACCACCCACCGCCGGCACGATCCAAAGGTGAGAACTCACCGGCTGCACCGTCACTAGAAAGTCATTATTAGCAATCTCAAAACTCTTGTTATGCCGTTCAACACCACTCTTCTTTGCAGCCTCATCGGAACTCACATAAGCCACCTGCGTGCCATCGGGCGAGAACGCATACTGTTGCAATCCCGTCGGTGCCTTCGTCACCTGCATCGCCTCACCACCCGCCGTCGGCAACACAAACAACTGCGGCTTCCCGTCCACCGCAGCCAGAAACCCAAGCCGGTCTCCGCTAGGCGACCACCGGGGCTGCGCCAACCCGCGTCGCCCATGAGTCAACACACGTTGAGCCCGCGTCGCCACATCCACCAAAACGATCTCTGCATCCGTGCGGTTCTCTTCAAAGTTCGCCCGCGACACCACAATCGCAATCGACTTCCCATCGGGCGACAACTGCGGATCAGACATCCGCACAATTTTCCCGGGACTATCTAAATCAAAGCGAGCGGCAAAAACGGCAACACTCGAAAAAAACAAGAGAGAGCGCAAATTCATACGAGATAGTCTACTAGGTAATGCTCTCCCGCCGACAGCTCCTGGCCTCGCCCGCAATCCTCGCCGCTGCCCCTGGTCCAACAAGACTACTCACCCTCAACGAAGACGCCAACCACTTCTTCGTCAACCGCCGCAAACAGCGCCTCACCAGAGAGTCCATCCGTCAATGGGTCGATCAATACTCGAGCACCCAGGTCGCCGAACTCGTCCTCAACGTCAACGCTATGCGATCCAGCTTCCCCTCCAAACACCGCGAAGCCTGGTGGACTGGCTTTGACCCCGCAAGCGGCCCGGAGCAACCCTTCCTCAAACCACTCCCCGAATCAGCCCGCCAAACCTGGTACGAGTGGATCCGTTGCGCCTGGCAGATGAACGAAGACAAGCTCGATCTCTACGAAATCTGGATCCCCGAAATCCGCCGTCAGAAGATGTCCCCCTGGATCAGCGTCCGCATGAACGACCTCCACGAAGTGGACAAAGAAGACCACACGATGCACACGGCTTTCTGGCGCGACAACAAGCAATACCGCCGCGTCCCCTACCGGGGCGAGCAACGGGATAAAGCCCTCGACTACAGCCAGCAACCAGTCCGCGACTACTACTTCCGCTACATCGAAGAAGTCTGCGAACGCTACGATTTCGACACCCTTGAGCTCGACTGGATGCGCTTCGGCTTCCACTTCCGTCCCGGCCACGAAGGCCCAAAGACCCTCACCGAATACCACACCGAAGTGCGGAAACTCCTGAACCTCTGGCAACGCAAAAGAGGCCACAAAATCGGTCTGGCAGTAAGAGTCCCCTCAACACCAGGAACCTCAAAGCGCCTTGGAATGGACGCCGAAGCCTGGGCCCAACTCAACCTGGTCAACTACGTCACCCCAACCAACTTCTGGCGCACGGTCGACAACAACATGCCTATTGACGAGTGGCGCAAGCTCCTACCCAAAACAACTACACTAGCCGCCGGCCTAGAGCTAGGCTGCAACGCTTTCCAAGGCTCCTTCGGAACTGGTAACAAAAGCTACCAGTCCAATTCAATTACAACAGCAAGAGGCTCAGCGCTAGCCTACCTTCACATGGGAGCAAGCAAAATCTACTTGTTCAACTATATGGATTCCGACACAGCCATGGACGACAACTCGAAATACCCCGAACTCCTGACCCAGCTGACAGACCCAAACAAACCCCGCCGCCACGTACTGACATACAAAGACACCTGGGCCCCCGGCGAGGTCCCAAACCACGCCCTGCCGGTAAACCTCGAGCCCAACACTTGGAGAGCCTTCCGCCTTCTAACCGGCCCCAATCCAAGCAACGCAAAAGTCCGCCTCGGCCTCACCAACCCTAGCGTCAGGGTGCGAGTCAATAACGCTGAAACCAGCCCAGGGCAACAAATCGAACGCGTTCACCCCGGCCCAAACACAAACGTCTACGAATACCGCGTCCCCGCAAACACGCTAGAGCAAGGCGAAACCGTAATCGAAGTCACCGCCCAGGCAGCAACAAGAATCGAATGGGTTGAGCTATCGGTCTGATCTAATTCGCGCCTCTACAACTGGAGAGCCACACACCCAACCGCGATAAACTATCGAGAACCATGCGCAGCGTCTCAATCCTCCTTCTCGCCGCCACCCTTCTTCCAGCCGCCAATCCAGAAATCCTCTGGGACAAATTCGGCGTCCCCCACATCTTCGCCAAAACCACCGAAGACATGTTCTACGCCCACGGCTACGCGCAAATGCAAAACCAGGCCGACCTCCTCCTCAGCCTCTACGGCGAATCCCGCGGTCGCGGAGCCGAATACTGGGGCGAAGACAAACTAGCCCTCGACCGCTGGGTCCACACCAACGGCGTCCCCGCCCGAGCCCGCGAATGGTACGCAGCCCAAACTCCCGAATTCCGCAAGTACATCGACGCCTTCGCCCGTGGCATCAACGCTCACGCCAAGGCCCACCCCAACCACGTCAGCCCACAATTCCGTCAGGTCCTCCCCGTCACCGGCACCGACGTTGTAGGCCACACACTCCGCGCCGTCCACTACATGTACATGGGTTCGATGAATCGCATGCGCACAGAAATAGCTCCCCTCGTGAGCCCCCGCACCAGAGCCGCCCTCGAACAAGCTATCCCCGATCCCCCCGCCGACGCCGGCTCCAACACCTGGACCGTCGGCCCCTCCCGATCCGCCTCCGGCAAAGCCATGCTCATCATCAATCCCCACCTCGCCTGGGACGGCTTCTACTCCTACATGGAAGTGCACCTCAACGGCCCCAACTACGACCTCTACGGCGCACCCCAAATCGGCTTCCCCACTGCCGTCGTAGGCTTCAACAAGCACGCCGGCTGGGGTCGCACCGTCAACACCATCGACACCGTCGACTTCTACAAGCTCACCGTCAACGGCAACAAGTACCAATTCGATGGCTCCTGGAAAGACTTCACCACCACAACCTCCACCATCAAAATCAAACAACCTAACGGCACGTTTAAAACAGAATCCCTAACCAGCCGCCAATCGATCCACGGCCCCGTCGTTTACGACAATCTCGGCATAACCGTAGCGATGCGAGTCGCCGGAATAGACCGCCCCAGGAT
>JBKJUN010000659.1:0-11233 GCA_046590555.1 Bryobacter sp.
TACGGCCACTGGGACCTTGTCCCTCGGGTCATGGTCGACGTTACCAACATCGACACCTCACTCGATCTCTTCGGCATCCATCTCGAATCTCCGATCATCATCGCCCCCACCGGTGGCAAAGAACTCGTCATGCCCCGCGCAGACGAAGTTGTTGCCAAGGCCGCCCTCAAATCGAAAACCCTCCTCTGCTCAGCCACCGGTGCCAAGAAGCTCCTCGACGACGGCGAACCCCTCAACTGGTGGATCAACGGCATCGGCCAGCCCACCAAAGAACAGGCCGTCAACTTCGCCAAACGAACCGAAGACGGAGGCGGCAAGGCCATCGTCCTCACCGTCGACAACGCTTACCAGTCCAACCGGGACCGTAACAACCGCAACCGCTTTGACTACGGCATGATGTCGAGCGGCGTCCCCAAAACCGGCGAAGGCATGAAGCCCGTTAATCCGGCTACCCCGGTTATGTGGAAGCCGCACACGCCCAATCTCACCTGGAGCTACATCGATTGGGTCCGCAGCGCCAGCAATATCCCGATCATCCTCAAGGGCATCGTCGCCCCCGAAGACGCGGATATCGCCGTACAACGTGGAGCCTCAGGCATCGTCGTTTCCAACCACGGCGGCCGCCAGCAGGATGGCGTCATCGGCACCCTCGACGCACTCCCCGATGTAGTCGAAGCCGTCGCTGGCAAAGTGCCAGTGCTGATGGATGGCGGCATCCGCCGCGGCAGCGACATCCTGAAAGCCCTCTCGCTCGGCGCTAAAGCCGTTCTCGTCGGCCGGCCTCCACTCTGGGGTCTTGCTGCCTTTGGCCAGCCTGGGGTCGAACGTGTCCTGTGGATGCTATCGGCAGAACTGAAGCTGTCTATGGGCCTTTCTGGTCAGCCCAAGCTGAGCACTATCACCCGGCGCCTTGTGCGCAAACACGCATGACGATACTGCTACTTCTCCTCTTAGCCCAGCAACCCACCACGCACCAGCTCTGCCAGCAGTGCCACACAGAACCAGCATCTGACGTCGAGTCTCACCCCCACTTCGCCAAAGGAGTTTCTTGCGACGCCTGCCACGGCAAAAGCGAGAAGCACCGCGCCGCCACCGGCCACACCGCGCCAGATCGTGTCGCAACGCGAGACCAGATCCCGCCCCTCTGCGGCACTTGTCATCCCAACCAGCTCAAGACCTACCAGGCTACGCGCCACTGGGCTGTCCTCAAAGCAGGCGAAAAATCCGCCCAATGTGCCACCTGTCATGGCAACCACTCCCTGAAGTCAGCCAAAGCCACACAAGTCACCTGCGAGCGCTGCCACTCAACCCGCCCCGCCGCCTGCGCCGCCAAGCCCCAGTGCACGTCCTGCCATCAGCCCCACGGCAAGACTAGCGAATAGTTAGCGTCCCGCCGTCCACTGGCAGAGCCGTCCCGGTGATAAACGAAGCCTCGTCTGAACAAAGAAAGAGTGCGGCATAAGCGATCTCTGAAGGCTGGGCCATCCTGCCTATCGGCTGTGCCTTCGACAGCTTCTCAAACATCTCCGCCTCGCGCCCCGCATAGTTCTTGGCGATAAAGCCATCGACAAATGGCGTATGCACCCGCCCCGGCAGGATCGCATTGCAGCGGATCTTTTGCTCAAGAAAATCCTTGGCGACTGAGTACGTCATCGACAGCACCGCGCCCTTGCTGGTTCCGTAAGCAAAGCGATCGGCAATCGCCATCACTGATAGACAACTTGCCAGATTCACAATCGCCCCTCCCCCGTCAGCCACCATAAAGCGCAGCGTCGAGCGCAAACAATTTGCCGGCCCAAACACATTCACCCGCTGAACCCGCTCAAAGTCTTCCGGGCTTGTCGTCAGCGCATTGCCGACATGCGCGATCCCCGCATTGTTGATCAGGATGTCGATCCGCCCACGCCGTTCATGGATCTTCGAGATCACCTCGTCCACCATCTTCGCGTCAGCCACGTCACAATATGAGGCCGAAGCAGCATCGCCAATCAATTCGACGGCCTTCTTCATCTCATCTTCATTACGGTCGAGAATCTCAACGATCGCACCTTCCTGGGCAAAGCGCTGTGCGATCGCAAGGCCAATTCCAGAGGCCCCCCCGGTTATGATGGTTGTCTTGTTTTGGAGTTGAGGCATGAGCCTCACAATTGTATCGACTAGTCGACCAGATATTGCGTGGTACGAATCAATGTAGCGATCCCAGTCGCCAATCGCTCTGGGCTCCAGAAGGCCAGATAGCCGTCAGGAAACGTCCAGTCAAGCGGACGCTCCATCTTGACCCCCGGGGAGGTTGTTCCAATCAAATAGTGTTCTTTGGAATACCAGAGCAGAAAAATCTGCACCCTGAACTTGTCTTTTTCGCTATCTTTCATTGTTCGGGCCATTCCGAATTTGAAAAAGAAGTTGTCCAGTGGGTCTGAAGGAGGGCTATCAATCCCCACATTGATCAGCCCTTGCACATACCCAGCAATGAACCACGAATAACAGCGTCCTCTTGCTTTCGCAACCGCCCCAGCATAGTTCATGCTCGCAAAGTGAAAGAACATTCCCGCAAACCCCTTGATAAAGGGCCCCGCCCCAGGAAGATTTGCCGCTTGGTCGATCACTTCATCGGCAACAATGTCTCCAGCTCCCGTTTTATAAATCTTGCTCTGGCTCTTCTGGAAGATATCTTCCGGCGGCCCTCCCCCCTTGATCATTTCTCCATACTTGACTGCTTTCTGCCCATACGAAATCGCATTGTCGATTTTCCCGTACTGGTCGGCCAACTTCTTTGCCCGGTCCCCAGCCTGTCCAAGTTTCCCCACTCCCGTCCCAACCGCGCCCATCACCACATCTTTCACGGCAATTGGATTCTCCGGAATCGATGCCGCCTTGGCTGCATACTCATAGACCGCTTGAAGATCCCCCTGCAGTAAAGTGGCACCTGCCTTGATATCGTCGATCCAGGTATCCACGTGCAAAGCGACCTTAAACGCGCTCGCCTTGGGATGCAATCGATTCTTCGCTTCGGCTTCTGCCAGAAGTCTGGCCTTGAGTTCAGCTTTCTCTCGCTCCTTGTCCCTCTCTGGCCCATCCTTGGTGAGCGAAAATGTCACGTGCTGCACCATCCAGGCTCCATTCGCTTGACCCGACAAATCGAATCGGGCAAAAACGTTTACAGGCACGTCGCCCTTGCCCAGTGACATGGAAGTAGCACCCAAAAGCCCATCTACACCGCTAGCCATGTTCACGAGAAACTTCCAGGTGGGCATTCCACGCATGTTGTGGGGCTGACCGGTGCTTTTGACAACTTCCATCATCCAGGGCATCAGATGAGTACGAAGCCTTCCCAAGTCCGTGCCGATCGGAACTCTTCGTGTTTCGAAGCTCCTGAGATCAGGTCTGACCGTTTTGAGGGGAAGAGACATACTACTTATTAAATCGAAATCGGCCCGTTAAAGACGACAGCGGTCTGAAAATAAATTAGTGAGATCGGGCGAACTTTGTATCCGGATGATTCGCACCCAAGGCGATTTCCAGATTTTTGGAGGCCTCAGCGAAGTCAATCTTAGCCTCGCCGGCTTTACCTTGCGCCTCAAGGGCAAGGCCAGACGCGAGGAAGGCGCGCCCGAGATTGCTGGAATAGCGCACCGTAGGAAAGCTAGCCTTGAGTAACGCAATCGCCCGCTTTGATTCTTCTACTGCTTGGGCCGATCGAGCCTCGAGCAGCGCAAGCCTTGCACTTCTTACCAAGAGAGTTGGCATGAAATCCTTTCCTTGTCTTCCAGCCGCAATCGCCGCCTCAATAATTCCCTTGGCCTCATTGACTAGCGCCCTTGCGGCAGCCAGATCTCCAACGGCCTGGGCATTCATTGCTTTCTCCAAAGAGATCGAGGCAAAAGCCATATGCCCTGCTGGCAAGGCCTTGCGCAAGAGTGGCTCTACCTCCGAGAACATCTCGTTGGACCTTTTAAGATCATTGGCATCTCTGTAAATCGATCCTCGCAAGATCAAGGCCTGATTGATTACCACTTGCTGGGTCGCCGACTGGGCCCTGCGGTAGGCAAGCTCGGCAAACTTTGACGCCTCGGGCAGTCGGCCCAAATCTCTCAAAGCCCTGGCGTAGTTTAATAGCAGCATCGAGGAGACGCTGCGATCATCTTTGCCAACTCTGGCAATTTCAATCGCTCGAAGAAACCTTGACTCCGCCTCAAGCGGTAAACCGAGTTGGCTCAGCGTAAGCGCCCAATTATTGAGCAAGGTCCCGGCCGTCTGCGTGCGGTCCCTACCAAGTGCTGCCAATTCCTTTTCTGCCCGGGCAAAAGCATCAGCAGCCTCAGCATGACGCCCTGCTACGCGGTATCCTTCGGCCAAATCCATCGCCAGCCGAAGGGGTAATAATCCGCTGGAGAAACGAGAGTTAATGAGCAATGCCTGAGCGTTTGTGATGAAGTCAATAGCCTTCTCTGAAGCCCCCTGATTCCTTGCCACCTCGGAAGCTCGAGCCAGGCAAAACACTCTATCGAGCAAATGCCGCGGCTCCTGGCCTACACCTTTAAGCCCCTCCTCGATCAGCGCCGAAGCTCTCGACTGTTGATCTCCGCGGGCCAGACTGCTGGCAAGCGCGCAAGCAGCAAGTGGAGACTGCGAAATGCCGTATGCCTGCTCAAGAACACGCCGGGCTTTGGCATCCTCATCCTGAGTCCAGTATTGGCGGCCGATTGAAATAAGCAGGTCCAGCCGCCCGGCACCGGTCTGTTGTCCTACTATGGCTTCGGCTCGCTCCAACAGCTCGTTTACGGTGAAGGGTTTCCCCAAGGGCGCGGCGTCGGACAGGACGAAGGAGTTCAAATCGTTAATCGCCTCGGCTCGCTCCAATTGACGAAAGGCAAAATCCCGTTCTTCGTTGGCCCTGCGCGCCTGGACAACCGTCGCAACCGCGCCAGTAATCATAGCCAATATCGCAATGGTGCCAAGGGCAACCACCAGGCGATTGCGACGGACAAACTTTGAGATGCGGTAACCCGCAGAATCGGGCCTGGCCGCAATCGGCCTGTGCGACAAATAGCGACGCAAGTCGTCGGCCATCGCATCTACCGATATATATCTCTCGCCCGGTACTTTCTTCAGTGCCTTGGCCACAATCGTGTCAAGGTCGCCCTGAAGCTCTGGTGCCAGCTTGGACATCGGTGGTGGCTCAGTCTGCACAACCGCTTGGACTAAACTTGCGCTCGAATGAGGCCCAATTCCAATTGACTTTTGACCCGTCAGGATCAAGTAGAGCAGCCCCCCGAGCATGAAGACGTCAGTTGCTACCGTTACTGGTTCGCTCTTCAGTTGCTCCGGCGCCGCATACTCGGGAGACAACGCTTGTGTGCCTTCGGTGAGTCCTTCTGGATCGATCCACTTTGCGATGCCAAAATCCAGCAGCTTCACCCCTCCCTGCCGGTTGACCAAAACGTTCGACGGTTTGATGTCTCGATGAACGATAAGATTTGCATGTGCATGGGCCACGGCGAGAGCCACATCAAGAAACAGGATGATTCGATCTCGAATGCTTAAAGACGATCCGGCGCAGTACTCATCTATATGCAAACCATCGACATACTCAAGCACAAGATAGGGCTGCGAAAAAGAGTTCATGCCAGCATCAAGAAGCTCAGCAATATTGGGATGAGCAAGACGTCCCAAAAGTTTAGCTTCCCGTCGAAAGCGCTCTTCGTCCCTGCCATCGAGTTTGAGACTGAGAAACTTCACAGCAACTTTACGCTCAAAACGGCCATCATTGCGCTCTGCCAGCCAGACGACCCCCATTCCTCCTTGGCCGATCTGCGACAGAAGAGTGTAGGCACCTGCTGCTTGTCCGGCTTGCACCGGATCGTTCGGCAATGCGAAAGAACGTGTTTCCATGAAGCCCTCCCTGTTCAGTGCACTGTGCTCCGCGAGAATGGACCGCATCGCTGCTGCAAGATCAGGATGCCTCTGAAGCCATACCTCGCGCTGCTCCTCGTCGAGGTCGAGCACCTCTTCCAGATATGGACTTGCCAATTCCCAGGATCCTTCACTCATAGATCAGCCTTGATGCTTCGATAGAGATATATCCGGGCCTTCTCCCATCGCCGTTGGATCGTCCGCTCGTTGAGGTTCACTAAAGCGGCAATCTCTACGAATGAGAAGCCGCAGAAGAACTTCAGATCCACGATCTGCGCAAGGGCCGGATCGGTCTCGGCTAAGGCGTCGAGCGCAGCGCTGATTTGCTTCAACTCCCGGTCATCCACTGGATTTGCCAGCATTTCGCTCGGCAGGGAGGTGATCTCAAAGCAACCGCCGCGCTTTTGAGCCTGACGGTTTCTTGCGTGATCGACAATGAGGCCGCGCATGGCCCGCGCGGCATAACAAAGAAAACGGGCGCGATCCGGAAAGTTGTTGCCACTACGTGAGGTCAGATCGAGATAGGCCTCATGCAACAAAGTAGTTGCTCCGAGGCTATAGGAGGGGCGACGATAGAGCTCGCGCTGGGCGAGTTGGTGTAACTCGGAGTAAAGTTCAGCAAACAAAGCTTGCGCCGCTTGAGGATTTCCACGATCCGCCTCGTCTATTAAGGATGAGATCTGCGAGTCCATGACAAGTCCTCCTCTGTAGGCTAATCTTGCAGCAAAATGCTTCTTCTATCCTCGCCCAGATCTTCGAGCTGAATCCTCGCAGTCCCCGCAGGCCAAAGCTGAGGGAAGCGTTCGCCCCACTCGATCAGCGTCAATCCGCGACGATCCAGATACTCATCAAGCCCAAGCGACAACACTTCCTCTTCGGTCTCAAGCCGGTAAAGGTCAACGTGAAAGACACGTGGTGGATCGCCGTATTCATGAATTAGCGGAAAGGTCGGCGAACTCACTTCTTCAGGCTCTGCCGCACCCCGGGCCTGCGCAATCCCCTTCACCAGAGTCGTCTTGCCTGTCCCAAGATTGCCGATCAGCAACACCGCGCCCCGCTCCGGCAGCAAAGCCGAAAGCTGTCGGCCTACCTCTATGGTCTCTTCAGCAGAGCTGGTCTCAAACTGATAACTCACCAAGCGCCTCCGGCAGATAATCACAAAGCCTGGACGCAAGGCTGGTCATCTCGTGTCCATGCTTTGCCGCCAACTCACCAAGCCGCCCGTGCAGGTAAACCGAAGCCAGAATCGCCTGCTCTGGATTGCCCGGATACTGACTGAGCAAAGCAGCAAGCAGACCCGTCAGCACGTCGCCAGAACCCGCTTTGGCCAGCGCCGGCGAACCCGTTGGATTGATCCAAACCTGCCCACTCGGGAAAGCGATCACCGTCCGCTGCCCCTTCAGAACCATAACCGAATTCGTCAGCTTCGATAGCCCGCTCGCATCCTCAATCCGATCTCCAAGCTTGCGTCCCAGCAGCCGCCGCATCTCACCCGGATGAGGCGTAAGCACGCGCAAATGCGAAGCTGATCTACTCAAAGGTGCCAGCACGTTCAACGCATCAGCATCAAGAATCAAAGGGCCATCATGATTTAGATAAAGGCTCTCCACCAATGTCTGCTCACCCTGCCCAAGCCCAGGCCCAATCGCAACAACCTTACCCGCGACATTCGGTGGCCAGGCACCCTTCATCAGATCGGAAAGCCCAATAGTGAAACCAGGGTCAGACGAGTAAACGGTCACCCACCCAGCGCCTGCACGAATCGCCGCCGCCCCTGCCATCTGCAACGCTCCCGCGCCGCCAATCACGGCCACATGCCCAAAGTTTCCCTTGTGTGAATCGAGAGCTCGCTTGGCCCCAACCGGCTTCAAATCTCCCGGCGTGATCAGGTTCAGTTCCGCTTGCGCCAGAAACTTCTCAGGGATACCTATCGGCGCAATCACCAACTTGGTCTGATCGAGCATGAGGTGTTCTGGCTTCGGTACCGCAAAGGTCACTGTAAGATCAGCGTGAACTCGATTTGCACTTGGGATGTCCACCGCCACGCGACGCGCGAGTGGAAGTTCATTGATCAGCGTGATCAACTCAGCTATAGGCGAACGGGGCTCGCCACTCACCCCAGTGCCGAGCAACGCGTCGACGGCAAGCGTAGTGGCTGCCAGATCTTGAGGCAACTGCATTGAATATGGAATATCGAGTGCCTCAAGCATGACCAGTTGCTTGGCCGCATCGGACCCCAGCTCTTCAGGTTCGAAGGCCAGAACCACCTTCATGTCTTTGGGTTGATGATGAATGTGCAGAAGCCGCGCCAGAGCCAGACCATCGCCGCCATTGTTTCCCTTGCCGCAAAAGATCGCAATGCGTTGCGCTGATAACGGCATGTAGCGTTGCTCAAGCGCCCGCAGCAAAGCATAAGCCGCATTCTCCATCAACACAAGAGCAGGTATCCCCGCAGCGATCGCCGCGAGGTCAGCACTACGCATTTGCCCGTGTGTCAGGACCTTCATGACTTCGAGATCAACAATAGCTTCTCAAGCTGGAGCAGAGAACTTGACTTACCCATGACGATCAAATGATCGCCGGTGTTGATTGGCGAATCCGGATCTGGATTAAAAACCATCTCCCCATCGCCACGACGGATCGCAAGCACTGTAACCCCATACTCCTTGCGTATACCCTTCAGGTCACGAACTGCGCTCTCCGAAAAACCAGAACCCGGATCGATCCTGAACTGTTCAATACCAAGATCAACTGATGGATCGAGCATTGCATAATCGAGAAACTGTGTCACGTGAGGCCGAATCAGCGACTGCGCCAGCCGCGAGCCAGTAACTCCGTAAGGCGAAACAACTGAGTCTGCACCGGCCCGCCTTAGCTTGGCGGCCGACTCATCTTCATTCGCTCTTGTAGCTACGGTCAACTTTGGATTCAGCGTCTTGGCCGACAGCGTCAGAAAGAGATTGTCGGCATCGCTGGCGAGTGCCGCCACAAGCCCGCGGGCCCGATCAATCCGGACACCTCGCAAGGTTTCGTCTCTGGTCGAATCGGCAAGCACGCCGAGCATGCCGGCCTTGATCACCATATCGATGCGATCTTCGTTGTTGTCGATAACAACCACTGGAACCTTGGCATGCATTAGCTCATGTGCAGCGCCACGGCCCACGCGGCCAAAGCCGCAGATGATGTAGTGATCGTGAAGGGAATCGATCATGCGTTGTCTCCGCTTGCGGTCAAAGTAGTGATCGAGCTGCAGCTCGATGATTGTAGAGGTCATCATCCCGACGCCAAACAGGATAGCGTTTACCCCTACGAGTAATAGAATAATATTGAAAACGCGCCCCGCAGTGGAGAGCGCCTTTACCTCGTAATAACCCACGGTCGTTAGCGTAATGACCGTCATGTAGAGCGCGTCAAACCAGTGGTATCGCTCGACGATCATGAAGCCCAAAGTACCAAAGAGAATGAGGGCACCCATCATCGAGAAGAACAGAAGCGCGCGACGGCGAAGAATATTCATTGGCGTTAGGATCGCCTGGCGATCAACAGCGTCATGTCGTCCTGCAACTCATCGGAACCGGTCCATTGCTGCACTGCTTCCATTACGGCATTGATGATCCCGGCATCGCTCAGATGAGCATTCTTCTTTACCAGCTCAATGAGCCGGTCTTCACCATACATTTCGTCGTAGTCATTCTGTGGCTCAGAAATACCGTCGGTATAGAGCAGCAGAAGATCCTTGGGCTCAAGAACGATCGAGCTCTCGCCGTACTGTGCAAACGGGAAGGCCCCGACCACCATGCCATCCACTGCCAGCAGAGACGCTTCACCATTGCGAATCAGAATGGGAGGCAGATGACCGGCATTTGTATAGCGCAGCGTCGAAGACTCTTCATCAAAAATGCCGAGGAAAAACGTAGAGAACTTCTCGGGAGCCGTGTTGGCATAGAGTTGCTTATTCAACTCAGTCACAACTTCGGACACACACAAGTGGCCCGTATGATTCTGGATCCGCGATCGAAAGCTTGACTGCACAGTCGCCATCAGAAGTGCCGCCGAGATGCCCTTGCCGGCCACGTCGCCCATCGAGAAGCAGATGTCTTTTGGGGAAAGGCGATGGAAATCAAAGTAATCGCCAGACACCATTCGCGCCGGTTGATAGTGAGCGGTGATCGCCAACTGGGTCGAAGCAGGCACGGACTTCGGATAGAGCTGCCGCTGGACTTCGCTCGCGATTTCAAGCTCAGCATTCAGACGTTCGTTCTCTTTGGCTACCTTGAGTAATTTCTCCAGGTTCTCGGTCATACGATTAAAGGAGTCGCCAAGTTGTGCCAACTGATCGCGACCGCTCAGCAGGATACGGTGCGAGAAGTTACCTTCCATTACCCGGTTGGTCCCCTCGTAAATATCATGCACGGTCGCCGTGATGGTACGAGTCAGCGTGACTCCAATGATCATCGCAATCATCTCGAAGACCAGAAAGAGGCTGCCCAGGGAGATGAGCAGGAGCAGGATGAAATTTTGGTCCCAGTCCTGTTTGGAAGAAAAGATGATTTTGAGAACAGCAAGGAAGCGGGTCTGTATCATCAGCACGTCGTTGCGCATGGGACTAATCCCATCCCAGACGGCGACAGGAACTGTTCGAAACCCTGTCAACTGAATGTCAAAACGATTGATCGGATCGGGAACCGTAACCGTAACCGGAGCCGCTACAGACCCTTTTCGCCTGCGAATCCTGATGCCCCCTGTCTGAGTTTCGGACCGCTCACCCAGCGACACCGGGCCGAGGCTCGGAATCAGGCTCGAGAGATAGTTGGAGGTGAGTGGAGCCATGGCCGTTACTTGGCCGTCGGCGCTGCGAATATGGGCCCAGACGAAGTAGTCTTTGCCCTTCAAGAGAATGCCTGAGTTGTCAGTGAGATTGGCCGGCGGCTTCTCAATTGAGGCGTCATCCGGATAGATAAAAGTATCGGCCTGGTCAACGCGGATCTCGAAGTTGGGGAAGCGATCTTCGAAATAGGCACCCAGCCGTTCGATCGAGGCAAGGCGGCGATCTGGAGGCACACGCAAGACCGACTCTGCGGCGCCGCGCAAGGTGCCGACCTGGCGCTCTAGCTCACTATTGACCAGATAGATCGCCATCTGTCCAGTCACGAAGTAGGTTGTGACCGCAGCCAGAGTCGCGAGCAAAACAATAGGAACGAGGGCAATAAAAACATAGGCAACGATCAGCCTGTTGCGCAGCCGCCAGATGATGGACCGAAGAACCAGACGGCCAAAGCGCCAGATCGCCACTGGAGCAGTAGTGATGGTTCCCATCAAC
>JBKJUN010000740.1:0-7985 GCA_046590555.1 Bryobacter sp.
CGCGCCAACCGCTGCCCCCGGCCGATCCTATAAGGACCGCAAGGGAATTCTCTCATTTATCCCAATCCCGGGCGACACCCAATTGGCTAATTACACTGTTGCCGCCCGCAAGAATGACATAGGACTCTTAAATCGGGGAATGAAAGGCCGTATCGCCCCTATCCAACATGTCTTCTATGTCATTAAAGAGAACCGCACCTATGATCAGATTTTTGGCGACATGCCGCAAGGTAACGGTGACCCGAAGCTCGCACTCTTTGGTAGAGACACCACACCCAATCACCACAAACTGGCCGAAGAATTCGTACTGCTCGACAACTTTTATACACCGGCCGATCAGTCTGCCCTTGGCCACCGCTGGTGTACTCAGGGCTACGCCAGTGACTGGGTTCACAAGTACAGCAATGGACGCAACGATCAAAATCCAATGCTCTTCGCACCCAATGACTTTCTTTGGGATGCCGCTAAACTACACCGGGTCAGCGTACGATCCTACGGTGAGCGTGGCCTGAACACGATCCTGCCGGCCAAAGCCACCTGGACTGACATCTACAACGATTGGAAGAACGGAACAAAAAATGTCACGGTAACGCCTCGTGCCCAGATTGTCGGTCTTCGCGATGTTTATTCGGAAAAAGTGCCAGCCTATGGCTTGCAGGTCAACGACCAATATCGCCTGGACAAGTTTCTCGAAGAGTTCCGCAAATATGAACAAAATGGCAATTTACCGAGGTTGAACGTCATTCTGCTTCCTCAGGATCACACCAGTGGAACTTCACCCGGCTTCCCTACCCCGCGTGCCATGGTGGCCGACAACGACCTGGCTCTCGGCCGTTTGGTCGAAGCCATATCGAGGAGCAAATACTGGAAGGATTCGGTGATCTTCGTTACCGAAGATGATGCACAGAGCGGCCTGGACCATGTTGACGGTCATCGCACAGTCGGAATGGCGATCGGCCCTCATGTACGCCGCAAAACAGTTGATTCAACCTTCTACACAACAATCCACATGTATAGAACGATTCAACATCTCCTGGGCTTACCGCCCCAGAATCAATTCGACCTCGCGGCTGAACCCATGTTTACAGTGTTCACATCGAAGCCGGATCTTTCTCCCTATCAGGCCGAGAAGAATCGCATTCCCCTCGATGAGATGAACCCTGCAATTGAGAAGACCCGCGGAGAAGAAAAAGAGATGGCCCAGGCATCCATGCGAATGGATTTTTCAGAGCCAGACGAAGCCCCGGCTGAATTGCTCGATCGCATCGTTTGGCATTCCATAAGGGGCTGGAATCGCCCCTATCCCGTTATTGGCCGGAGGCCATCCTCCAGTGAAACTTCACTCCGTCGCCCTGCTGCCACTCCGACCAATCGCTGACCTCACGCACCAACCCGGTTTTTGAGATCGGAAAGCTTTGCGTCTCGAACCCAGCCATCGCGGTGCCACCATCGCTGGCGCAATGCAGCTCGCAAAAGTATCCCGAAGAACATTGAACACTTTTCGCAGTGGATTCCAGGCATTCCTCAATGCCTGATTGTCTTCAACTCCGAAGCTAAGAAAGTAGGGCCGGTGCTTCCAGTCGAAAGCTTCTTTCGACTTTCCCATCAAAAAATACAACATTGCCACCATATGGACCCGCACGGTCGAATCACCATTGCGCGCCATGTCGAGCACTGCTCGTCGCACCAAAGCTGTATTACAGTCCTCCGCCATCCGCAGAGCTGCATCTAGCCCGTCCATCGATTTCGCGCATTCAATCGCCCTGACCACTTCGGCTTGTGTGATCGGCCCTAAACGAATCGCGTAGTTTCGAAAATTGGTGATCTGGTGCTTACGTGCGGAGGGTACAGCGGCCTTTGCAGTCTCAGTGTCGATGGCAGCCAGTGCCTCGACATCACTCCAGTCTCCATCGCGTTTGAGCCGATCCATGAGGAGGGCTTCGACTTCGGTCAATTCGATTTGGGACATCTCCTGCATCGATTCAAGGTCATAGCCCTCACCCTCGCGCCATTTCGCGTAGTCTATTGCCATGCTTTCGTTGAAACGGTCTACGAGTCTTTTCACGGTCTGCACTCTCTTTGGATAGCGAGGGAAGGCGTTTATTTCGATCAGATTTCCAAAATATTGTCCGAGACAGCAGGATTCATCATTTTGTAACCTGATAGTAATCTGACTTCTACCTTCTTCAGGCAGAATCGTCACATAGGCTTTGCATGAAAAAAATTGTTTTGATCGAAGATGACGCAGATCTGTTCTCGCTCCTCAAGTACAACTTGGAGAAAGAAGGCTTCGCCCTTGTTGGCTCGCAAACGGGAAAAGGCGCAATTGACCTGTGCCGTCGAGAAAAGCCCGACCTCATTCTCCTCGACATCATGCTTCCGGATTCCGATGGCCTTGATATTTGTAAGGGAATCCGAAATCATCCGGAGTTGGTTGGAATCCCCATCATTTTCTTGACAGCCCGCGCTAGCGAAACCGATCGAATTCTCGGACTCGAACTGGGTGCAAACGACTACATAGTCAAACCCTTCTTCGTGCGCGAGCTGATTGCTCGTGTCAAGGTCCACTTCAGAGGACAACAGTCTGGAGCAAAATTGCTAAAGGCTGGCGAACTTGAACTCGACCGTACCGCTTGCCGGGTGAAGCTTCAAAACGAAGATCTTCAACTCACAGCGACCGAGTTTCGTTTGCTCGAGTTCTTGATGACACGTCCGGGTGTTGTCTTCAGCCGCGAACAGTTGCTTGATGCCGTTTGGGGCCATGACCGTGCGGTCACTGATCGCACCGTCGATGTCTACATACTACGCTTGCGCCAGAAGATTGAGGCCGATGCCACAGCCCCCATCTTTATCCGAAGCGTTCGAGGATTCGGCTACAGCTTTAACGAGAGCGTCTTCATAACCTTAGCCGCCACAGCCTAGAGTGGGGCCACAGAACTGGCTCTTACCCAATACGAATCAGCGCATGCCTCGCGCTCCCTGGATTCTTAGATCCGCAATTGAGACTGCCTAACCTTCGCGTGGTCGAGAATCTGTCATTGGAGGGGACCAAGCTGGAGTTACTACGGTGGCCCCCGCAGCATTATTGGCGGCGGTCGCGGATTCCGCAGACTCAGATGACTACTGGTAGTTGCCCAGCAGGTAAACGTCGCTACCGGAATGATCTAACTGGGACCATACGATCCGCTTCTCGTCAGTGCTTACCGTCAGCCCCCCGTCAAATTGGATGGGGGGCCTACGGAAAGTGGTCAGCTCAGTCAGTTTTCGGGTCTCCAGATCCAACCTTCGAATCACCTTGTCTCCGGCTGCTGGATAGACAGAATAAATGATGGCCTTCGAGGAAACTGCCCAATGTCCCCACAATTTACGAGACAGTTCAGCCACCAGCAACTCTTCAGTTCCGCCTTTGACTGGAACCCGATAGATTCCCCCAACTTCCTGGCCATGCCGGGTAAAGAAAATCCATTTCCCGTCAGGCGACTCCAAACCTGCGAATGCACCGCCACCAGCGACCAATTCAGAATTGTTGGTCTTCAAGTTCAGTCGCATCAACTCCCATACTCCATTCCGGTTGGTGGAATAGTAAACGGCCTTCCCGTCCATCGAAAATCTTGGTGTCGCCGCACCAGCTTCACTCTTCAGCAAAACTAATGGCTTTCCCCCATTCCGGGAAATCGCAAGGATCTGCACTATCCCTTGTATGCGAGCCTCAAATACAAGTTGCATCCCGTCTGGAGACTACTGCGCAGGTCCTAGAACAGCACCACCCAGTCTCGTTAACATCCTGGGACTGGAACCGTCGCTACCAGAGGTCCAGATTTCGCTTGCACCACTGGAAGCGCTCCGCCACGCAAGCCATTGCCCATCTGGAGACAATTTTGGACCGCTATCCATTTCGATCGACTTTGTCAGTTGGATTGGCTCTGATTTCCCGCTCAACTCCATGCCCCAGAGATTGGTGTCTGAAACTTTTTCTACATAGGCCAGTCCTTTGCCTTTGGTTGGCATAGTGGGGGAGCTGGGCGCACCATTTATTTTTGAAATCAGCGACGCTTCGCCACCATCTACCGAATAGCGCCACAGCCCTCGTTTTGACTCACCGTGCTCCAGCGAAATGATCAAAGTTTTGGAATCTGGAGCCCAACAAAGCCCGTCGATTCTTCTTCTGCTATCGGAAATTCGCTTTGGCGCACCTCCGCTGACGGGCATCAAAAACACATCTTCATTTGAACTGGATTCACTGCGAACAAATGCAAGCCACTTGCCGTCCGGACTCAATTTTGGATCGCCGTCACCAAGAATATTTGCAGGAGGTTCAGTGATTTGTGTCTTGTTGCCACCTCGAACTTCAATACGAAAAATCGCAAACGGAACTGAGAATGAACTGCGGTCTGACGAGAGGATGGCACCACCATCCTTAACCCAGTCAAGCGCGGTTCGCGATGCGAGATCAGCCACTGCGGTTTCTGTGGATGTCTGTGCTTCAACGTCCTTCACCATCAAGCTGAAGCCGCCCCGTGCTCTTTGGCGCACAAATGCAATGCGCTTGCCATCGGCAGACCAGGCTGGTTCGTGGTCGATTGCATCACCAAATGTAAAGAGTCGAGCCGCCCCTCCACCCACCGGCTGCAGATAGATATTTGAATAGACGCCATCGAGGTTACGAGAAAATGCGATCCAATCTCCGTCAGGCGAAAACGCAGGAGAACGGCTATGCCCTTTCTGATCTGTAAACAGACCAGTTCGGTTGACAACCAAAGAACTCCCGTCGAGCTTGGAAATCCAATAAGCAGAAGCGGCAAGCATGAGGATAAAGCCGGCTACCATGGCGGGAACTTTCAGATTCAATTTGAGCGGTGCTTTTTTCGTTTGCTCAGCAAAATAACGAAAAACAGGCGTGTAGCTTCCGGCAGCCACCTCAATCAGAATCGGATCATCGATACCCGACCCTTCATAGTATTTGAGGAGATTGTCACGCAGGTTCATCGCCTCAATTCGAACAATACTGTCTACACGTGGGTTGAAGCCTGCTTCCCGCCCAAAGACGGTTTCTCCAATGGTGCTCTCTTGCAGGTCCTCTCCATTGCCCTCGAGTGTCTGTCCCACAATGAAACGCAAAAACGGCTCCGAATTGGAATTGTTATCCCACTCTGGGCTGGAGACGATTCGTTCGAGCGCTTTTTGAACTTCAGATGC
Organism: Bryobacter sp.; assembly: GCA_046590555.1. Taxonomy (GTDB): domain Bacteria; phylum Acidobacteriota; class Terriglobia; order Bryobacterales; family Bryobacteraceae; genus Bryobacter. Next base: position 5,197 of record JBKJUN010000740.1, read on the forward strand.
TTCTGGCGTCATGCTAACCGAGATGCAATGCATCTCTGGTGCCAAACCAGATTGAGTTCTATATTCCGGTGAGCTCACGCTCAAGGAAATCAACCACTCGCTCAAAGGGGTCAAAGCCAAACGCTTCGCCAATCGGTTTTCGAAGATTGGAATTTGCATTGACGTCATAGAAGATCAGCCGGCCATCGGCTGCTTCCAGATATTCGATGCCACAAACATCCAGCTTGCCAGCTTTGGCAATGCGTTCACCCATCTCAACTGCCGCCTCAGGCACTTCAGGGAAAGGGTAGAATTCAACCGGTTTTGCGGGCTTGAAGGCAGGGACCTCGCAGATGCCTTCCCCTCCCCCTTCAGGATTACACTCCTCTGAAGGACAAAGGTTAAAAGCTCCGTGGGAAATAACTCGCATGGCATAGAGCAACTTACCGCCCAGGAATTCCATCCTTACAATTCCTTTGGCTGCATCCACCGGAAAATACTCTTGCAACATCAAGAGATTGTCAGGAAGCCACAATTCAGGTTGATCTCGCAGTAGGCGCAGCAATTCCTCTGGGGAATTCAGCAGGAACATTCGCGCTCCGCTACCGCCCTGTTCAGGCTTGACCAGTGCAGGCCAAGAACCCTTCCACTTCGCGATTGCAGCTTCTGGCTCATTGAACGCAAGCGTGCGCGGGTGAGCAATCTCCAAGCCAGCCATCAGCGCGCATTGTTCTGACTTGCGAAGTTCCAGTGAAAAGGCAAAAGAGCCATTCAAGACTCTGGCACCACGCAATTCAAGAGAGCGCATCATAGAAAGGACAAAGGGCACCGCTCTGGTGTTGCCTCTCACATAAGCGCTTGGGCTGGCCTGATTGAAATAGAGCTTCGCCGCCGGCAGCGCATCCGGATCAAACGAAGCCGTTTTCAAATCAAAAGGTTTGTAATTTAGGCCCCGTTTGTCGAGCGCCGCCCAAAGCGGCTTCTGCCATTCCGGATGTTCAAAAAAGACGACTAAATCATGCCCCATAGTTCCATTCTAGATCGTGGTTGGAAAAGGGTGCGCATGCAAGCTACTTCTTCAACTTCTGGTACGGCCTCGCATCGGGGATGAAGCCATCTCGATTTGGCATCTTCACCTGAGGCAGAGTCTTCTCATTCAGCTCAAAAGTCTCTGTGATGATGCCATTCCAGTGCAGTAGCAAGGCGGTCACGGCATAGACCTCATCGGGTTTGAGCGTCCGAGGGGTCTCATAAGGCATGGCCCGGAAAATTGCATCCCAAATCGTCGTTGCGTGCGGCCAATAGGAACCAACTGTTTTGATTGGTTTGGACGACGCGAGACTTCCCACCCCGCCTACCAGCCGGGGATACTGTTGGTCACGCCCTTCGCCCTTTTCGTTGTGACACTCGGCGCACTTGGCCTTGTAGATCTCTTTGCCATTGGCTGCAGTCCCTTTACCGGCAGGCAATCCCTTGCCATCTGAAAACACGGTGATGTCGAAGTTTCGGATCTCTTCGGCATTGGCCGGTCGACCTGTCACAGCCTGCGCCAACAGGGTTGAAATCACTAATGCTTCAAACATTCTTCACGCTCCCATCTGCTTCCACACGCCAGCTCTTAATCCCGTTGTAGTGGTAAGTGCTATTGGGGCCTCGATCAGCGAGGATTTGATCCCGGGTCGGCTGCACGTAACCTGTTTCATCAATACAGCGAGACAGAATCACCGTAGCCTGCCCATCCCATTGCCAGGGCAGCCGGAAGCGCACCACCGCTTTTGTCATGACAGGCTCATCCAGCACCGCAGCTTGCCATGCCTTGCCACCATCAGTCGAAACTTCAACTTTGGAAACCTTGCCTCTACCAGACCAGGCCAGACCAGAAATTTCATGAAAGCCAGGTCCATCCAGTTTTTGCGAACCAGAGGGTCTCGTGATTACTGAACTCGCTTCCATCTCAAAGGAAAAAATGGTTGCTTTGCCGGTTGGGTGTAAATCCGTATAGTGCGCCGTTTCCTGATTCGACATCGCAGGCTCGGAAGCCACATGCAATCGATGCAGCCATTTGATGCTTGAATTGCCTTCCCATCCCGGTAGGAGCAACCGCAAGGGATAACCCTGTTCGGGCCGGATCGCCTCACCGTTCTGCGCATAGACAATCAAGGCATCATCCATCGCCTTGGTTATTGGGATGCTGCGGGCCATGCGGCACGCATCTGCACCCTCTGCGATCACCCAGGAAGCGCCGGACTGCATCTTAGCCGCGCTCAAAAGGGTTGATAATTTAACTCCGGTCCATTCCGAATTGGAAAGCAGTCCGTGCGACCGGCTGGCATCAGCCCCGGCATTTCCGGCCAGCTCTCCGCCGCCATTTCCTGCACACTCGATAAAGTGTGGCCTCGTAACAGAGGGCAACCTGCGTAGATCCTCCATAGAAAAACTTACCGGAGCATCCACCATCCCGTGAATGAGCAAGCGATGAAGAGAAGGATCAATGACTGGAACACCAGCATGATGCCGTTCAAAGTGCAGCGACGAGGGAGTGATTGTGCCAAAAAGGTCGTGGAGCGGAGTGCGGCTGGAACCCACGCCAATCGACTTGGTAGATTCTCTGGCTCCCCTTAATGTCTTCTCAAAAGGACTGCGGTCTCCATAGGGACGCATCGACAATCCGGCCCCTGGGCTTTTGGGCGCAGCACTTTCTTTCTTCGCACAGGAGGCCAATCCAAAGCTGGCGCAGAGAGCCAGTAAGCGCCGCCTTTTGTTCGAGGTCATGGGTATGAACTTATGCGATTCAGGCAGATGCTGTCAAG
>JBKJUN010000522.1:0-5247 GCA_046590555.1 Bryobacter sp.
TTCGAGTCACAACAATTTTCAGAAATCTTTTGACGCTAATCCACTCATTCCTAACAACACGCGTCAGCCTCAAACATTAAGCCCACCACCCCACCTGCTAACTTCTGCTCAGGAGAAATCCAATGAACAATGAACAGAACGAAGAACAAAACATAGCTAGCGACCCATCGACCGTGGAAACCCCACGCAAGAAAACCATGACCGAAGCCGCCCTCGAGGCCAACCGCACAAACGCAACCAAATCCACCGGCCCACGCACGCCCGCCGGCAAGCTCAAAGCCGCCTCCAACTCTCTCAAGCACGGCCTCTTCTCCCTGAGGAACTTCGATAACTTCATCGCCCACCACGACCAGGCCCTCGCCGTTGCCACCAATCTGATCGAACAATTCAACCCGGTAACACCCACCGAGGTCTTGCTCGTACACCAACTAATTCACATGCAACTCCGCTTCCTGCAAATGGAATTCCTCTACGGCGAAGCCATGCGCTTCCGCGTCGAAGACATAATCTCAAAGCCCGCAAACTTCCTCCCCGCAATCATGCGAGAGCTCGACCGCCTCCCCACAAAAATCCAGCGAACCATCAAAGTCCTCCGTACCGAGATCGCCCAACGCGAAGCCTACATCGGTAACGGTGAAAACGTAGAAATCGAAGCCATCGCCGACGCAGAGACACTCCCCGGCCGCCCACCCAACGAAATCTACTACGACGTCCAAACCAACAAAGGCGACATCTCCATAGAAAACCTCCCCCAAGTCAAAAAGCTCGCAGAAACGGACCCACAAGCCGGCGTCGAACTCGCCAAGCGCATCGTCCGGGACTTCGTTGAAAAGCTAAACGCCAAACACAATCTAAATCTGCCACCAGAACAAAAAACTTAAATAACGAACCCAAAACCAAACCCGCCCGGGATATTCCAAACAACGCCGGGCTAGTTCTTTAACCTCCTGCACGCTACCTGAAAGGATTGACAAATCGCAATGAAACTCGCTATAACTTTTGTTACGCAGTCTGTTGCTGCATTGCTTCTGAGCCTAGTAGTCTCCCTTTCCTCGCATTAGCCCTGTCGCGCTAATACTGTCCTCGATACAATAAATGAAAGTCTGGGAATCGAAACGGTCTGTAATGAAACTTGGCAAGCTGTTCTGCAATGCAATTCTTTTAGCTGTATGCGCCTCTGCGCAAAGCCCCAATACGCCAGAATTCTTCGAAAACAAAATCAGGCCCATCCTGGTGAACAACTGCTACAGTTGCCACACCAATACGGCCATGGGTGGCCTTCGCCTTGATAGCGCGGAAGCCATGCTCAAGGGTGGCTCCAGACGCGGTGCTGCGGTAGTCTCGGGCGATCCCGACAAGAGCGCACTCATCCTCGCCATCCGCCACTCAGACCCCGACCCCAAATTCCGCATGCCCCTCGGCAACAAGCTCAAGGACGCCGAGATCGAATCCCTCACCGCCTGGGTCAAGGCCGGTGCCGTCTGGCCCAAGGCCATCCCTAACGCCGCCAAGGTCAACGGCAAGTTCGTCATCTTCCCCGAACAAAAGAAATTCTGGTCCATGCTGCCGCTCAGGCAGCCCGATCTACCTACAGTCAAAGACACCAAGTGGGGCCGTACTAACATCGACCGCTTTGTCCTCTCAAAGCTTGAAAAAGAAAACCTGAAGCCAGTGCGCTTCGCTACCCGTACCGACCTCATCCGTCGCGCCTATCTTGACCTCACCGGCTTACCCCCTTCCTACGACGAGATCCAGGCCTTCCTCAAAGACACCTCTACCGACGCCTACTCGAAGATCATTGACAAGCTCCTCGCCTCGCCTCATTACGGCGAACGTTGGGGCCGTGTCTGGCTTGATGTTGCCCGCTACGGCGAAGACGATTACCGCAGTCTCGACGAAATGCGTCGCGGCTTCAATCCTTACCCCAATGCATATGTCTTTCGTGATTGGGTGATCCAGTCCTTCAACGACGACATGCCCTACGACCTCTTTGTGAAGTCACAGATCGCCGGTGACCTGCTCGATCCCAAGCTGCGCCACAAGACTCTTCCCGGTACTGGTTTCATTGGTCTCGGCCCCTGGTATTACGACAATGGCTCAACCGAAGTCACCCGCGCCGACGAGCGTCACGACCGCGTCGACGTAGTATCCCGCGGCTTCCTCGGCTTGACCGTTGCCTGCGCCCGCTGCCACGATCACAAATACGACCCAATCCCCCAAACTGACTACTACGCACTCGCCGGCATTTTCTCCAACGTCACCTACGAGGAATATCCACTAGCCCCCAAGAGCGTCATCGACGACTTCAAGAAGATCGAAGACCAGATCGACCAGAAGCAAAAAATGATGGGCGAAATGCAGAACAATTTGGGCAAGGCCCTCGCCCAGTCGTTGGTCTTTGAAACCTCCAATTATCTGCAAGGTGTCTTTGACGTAACCGGCCCGAAGAAAACCGAAATCGCCAACGTCGTAGAATCCCGCAAGCTCGACTACGAGATCTTCGAACGCTGGATCAAGTACATGGCAAAGCCCCAGAAGAAGTATCCGAACAAGGATGCATGGCAGGCCATGATGAAGAAGCCAGCCCCAGCCGCACCCGAAGCCAAAAAGCTCGCTGATAAATTCCAGGAAGACGTGGTTGCTGTGCTCCTGGCACGCAACGAACTCGATGCCGAAAACAAAGTCATTGCTGCCAAGGCGCTTGATGGCACCAAACCCAAGAAGCGAACCAGCAAGCCTTCCAACTTCGTCACCAACGACGACTTCTGCCCGGGCTGCGGTCTGCGCCTGAAGAACCTTACCGACGAGCAGAACAATCTTTATACGGAGATCTTCCAGCGTGAACTTACCGACGCCGAAGATCCCAACGTCATGATCGAAATGGGCTTCCGCAACATGAAGCTTGGCGTGCTCAGCTTTCGTGGTTGGAGTCTTGAGAGCCGAGTCGGCTCTGAATCACAAGTCCAGCTTTCCAAAATCCGTAAAGACATCGAAGAAGCCCGCAAGAAGCTAGAACCCCACTATCCTTACCTCCACGGCATCAAGGATAAGCCGCTCGATCAAATTTCCGAATTGCCGCTGGCTCTTCGCGGCGATCCGCTCCAGCTTGGTGAAGAAGTCCCGCGCCACTTCCTGAGCGTCCTGTCTCCCGGAGACCCGCTACCGATCAAGACCGGTAGTGGCCGCCTCGAACTCGCCGAAGCCATCGTCAAGCAACCGATCAACTCACGCGTCATTGCCAATCGCATCTGGAAAGGCCACTTCAGTTCAGGCATTGTCGACACCCCCAGCAACTTCGGCATCACCGGCGAACGCCCAACCAACCCGGAACTCCTCGAGTACCTGGCAGCCAACTTCGCTTCAAACGGTCAGTCGATCAAGAAGCTCCACAAAGAGATCATGCTGAGTTCTGTCTATCAGCTCGCCAGCGAAAACGAAGCTAACAACTTCGCCAAAGATTCCTCCAACCGCTTCTACTGGCGCTACGAGAAAAAGCGCCTCGACGCAGAACAGCTTCGCGATTCAGTTCTCTTCGTTTCAGGCAACCTTGACCCCAGTCTCGGTGGTCCCTCCGCCGACCTCAAGCCCAGCTTCCTCCGTCGAACCGTCTACGGCAAGGTCAGCCGCTACAAGATGGATGAGTATCTCCAACTCTTCGACTTCCCCTCGCCTTCGATCAGTACTGAAAAGCGATTCACCACCACCGTCCCGCTCCAGCGACTCTTCCTCTTGAACAGCGACTTCATGCAGCTCGAAGCCGAAGAACTTGCTAAGCGCATCATGCCCGAAGTCGACAATCGTGCCCGCGTGAAGAAGCTCTTCCAGGTGATTTACGGTCGTGATGCCACTGAAGACGAAATCAAGCTCGGCATCGAATACATCAAGAGCGAGCCGATGCTCTCCTACGAAGAGCGCAAGAAGAAGGAAAAAGAAAAGCCGCCGGAAGAAGGCATGAGTCGCGGACGCGGTCCCGGTGGCCCTCCTCCTGAAGTCTCAAAGGCCGGTGGCCCACCCGCTGATCTAGCGGCTAAAGTGGAAATGCCTCCTGCTGTAGAAGAAGCTGCTGCTGCACCTCCCCCAGACTTCATGGGTGACAACCCCTTCGAAATGGGCATGATGGGCGGCATGCGCCGAGGCCCTGGTGCCGAAGACAAGCCAGTGGTTTACGAGCCCTCGATTTGGGGCCGCTACGCCAAAGTTCTGCTCAGCTCGAGCGAGTTCCTGTTCATCAACTAAAGAGAGTCAAAATGTCATCGCATAAGCCCAACAATCCAACTACTCGTCGCGAAGCTCTCCGCCGCGTCGGCAACGGCTTCGGCATGATGGCCTTTGCCGGCTTGGTGAACAATTCACTTAGTGCCGCTGGCGCTCTGGCCACTCCTGATGGTAGTGTCGGCTACAAGCTCGATCATCCCCAACGCGTCAAGCGCATCATCTTTCTCTTCATGAACGGTGGCCTCTCCACCATCGATAGCTTCGACCCCAAACCCGCCCTCGACAAGTACGACGGCCAGCCGATGCCGGGTGGCGAAGTGAAGACCGAACGCAAGACCGGCGAGCTGATGCGCTCCCCCTTCACTTTCAAAAAGTACGGCAAGTGCGGCATGGACATTTCCGAACTTTGGCCTAATCTCGGCGAAGTCGCCGACGATATCGCCTGGGTCCGCTCTGTCCACACCGAGATCCCGAACCACGAACCAAGCTGCCTGATGATGAATACCGGTGCCAATCAGGCGGGCCGGCCTTCCCTTGGTGCCTGGCTTACTTACGGCCTTGGTACGGACAATCAAAATCTTCCTGGCTATGTAGTACTTTGCCCAGACCTGCCATCCACTGTCGGTCCTCCACTTTGGTCCAACGGCTTCCTGCCCGCCATCAATCAGGGCACCTTCATCTCGGACAAAATTCAGACCAACCCCAATGCACCGTCCGAGCCTATGGAAGCCGAAATGCCAGCCAAGGACAAAGACGGCAAAGAGATAAAGAAGGAAGAGAAAAAGGTCGTAGTCGAGAAATCCTTCGACCCCAAAAAGCTCATCTCCTACGTCAACAACCCCAAGTTTGAACTCACCGAGCAGCGCCGCGAGATTGACCTCCTCAACAAGATGGAAGGCATCAAGCGCACCCGCGAAGGCTCAGACGCTCAGGTAGAAGCGGTCCTCAAGTCGATGGAAGTCGCCTACCGAATGCAGACCGAAGCGCCCGAAGTCTTCGACATCCGCAAAGAATCAGAAGCCACCCAAAAGC
>JBKJUN010000779.1:0-2476 GCA_046590555.1 Bryobacter sp.
CTCGACCCTGTCCTGATGGCTGCCTCCAACTCCTCAGGCGGCGTCATGGGCAAGATGATCTCACTGCAGACCATCGCCGTAGCCGCAGCCGCCACCAAAATGTCCACCGAAGATCAGGCCAGACTCTTCCGCTTCACCTTCGGGCATAGCATCCTGCTCGCCAGCGTAATCGGAATCATCACCTTCATCTACTCCCGGATGTGATTTCATGGTTGGCGAATGAAACTTTCAATCTTGTTCGCCGCAGCCACTGTCTTTGCCTGGGCACAACATCCTACACCTCGCGAGGAAGGCTCACGGCTTTTCATCCGCAATTGCTCAGCCTGCCACGGCGATACCGGCAAAGGAGGCCGCGGCCCAGACCTCACCACAGGAGATTGGAAGCATGGCGGCACCATCGACAACCTCATCAAGAACATCATCGAGGGCATCCCAGGAACGCAGATGCCGCCCATCAACATGCCAGACGAGCAGGCGAAGTCTATTGCTGAATATCTGCTCTCCATCACAGCGAAGCAGAATGAAAAGCCCATAGGCAACGATGTCCTCGGCCGCACTCTTTTCTTCGGCTCGGCCAACTGTTCCGGCTGCCATATGTTCGCAGGGCGCGGCGGCGTACTCGGCCCCGACCTCACAAACTCGCGAGCCCGCTACCAGGCCTCCTCGCTCTCCTCCAAAATGGCCAACCCAATCCCGATGATCGAAGCCGCAGGCCACCGGGGAGTAGCCAAAGGCGAAGACACCTTCACCCTGCAAATGATGGACACCCTACAGAGGTGGCACCTCCTAAACAAGCGCGATCTCACACAGCCAGTTCGCAAGCTCGAAGTCCCCCACCCAGCCATCAGCGCCAAAGACCGCGGCGACATCGCAGCCTTCCTCATCAACGCCCCGATGACCTACGATCCCGCAACCGAATGGAAGCCGGCTCCAGACCTCAACGTCACTTTTGATCGCTTGAAGAATGCCGCCGCAGAACCACAAAACTGGCTCACTTACTGGGGTGGCCTCGAAGGCCGTCACTACTCTGGCCTCAAACAAATCACCCCGGCAAACGCCGCTCAACTCAAGAGCACCTTCACCTACCAGCTCGGTGCCAACACGGTCGAAACAACTCCGCTTGTTGTCGACGGCATGATGTTCGTTACCGGGCCGCTCAACAACGCCTCAGCCCTCGACGCCAAGACAGGCCGCCCACTCTGGAAGTACACCCGCCAACTCCCCAAAGTCGCCAGCCACTGCACCGTTATGACCAATCGAGGCTTCGCCATCCTCGGCGACCGCCTCTACATGGCCACTCTCGACACCCACCTCGTCGCCCTCGACGCCAAGTCGGGCAACGTTATCTGGGACATCGAAGTAGACGACTACAAGAAGGGCTTCTCCATTACCCATGCCCCGCTCGCCATCGACGGCAAGATCATCGTTGGCGTCACCTCGGGCGAGTGCGCCCTCACCGGCTTCGTCGATGCCTATGACGCGAGGACAGGCATGAAACTCTGGCGCACCCACTCCACCCCGCAACCGGGCGACCCCAACCGCAAGACCTGGAACCCCGAAAAATCAGCCGACTTCGGTGGTTCCCCAACCTGGACCACCGGCACTTACGACGTCGACACCGACACCCTCTACTGGCAAACCGGCAACCCCGGCCCGGACTATGACGGCACAGTAAGAGCAGGCGACAATCTCTATTCCTGCTCCGTTCTCGCCCTCGACGCCAAGACCGGAAAAATGAAATGGTGGTTCCAGTTCACCCCGCATGATGTCCACGATTGGGACGCCAACGAAACCCCGCTCCTGATCGACGGCGTCATCCGCGGCCAGAAGCGCAAGCTCCTCGTCACCGCGCAACGCAACGGCTTCTTCTACGTCCTCGACCGCACCACAGGCGAATTTCTCGCCGGCCGCGAGTTCGCCAAACAAACCTGGGCCAGTGGCCTCGACGACAAGGGCCGCCCCATCCTCCTCCCCAATACAACCCCCACACCACAAGGCAACTACGTCTGCCCCGATGCGGCAGGTTCAGCCAACTGGGGCGCCCCCTCCTATGACCCCGCTACCAACTTGTTTATCGTCTCCACCCGCGAGGCCTGCGCCGTTTACACCAGCATGACCCGCTCACCCATCGCCGGCGAAGGCTTCACCGGAGGCGGCGTCGAAGTCGATACCAAGGTCGGCACCCCCGGCTCAGTGCGAGCCCTCGAAGCCACCACCGGAATCCGCAAATGGGACTTTCCTCTCCACGCCGGCTCCCCTGCCACAGGCGTCCTGGCCACAGCCGGAGGAGTCGTCTTCGCATCCAGCTTTGACGGCAACCTCATCGCCCTCGACTCAAAGACCGGCAAGTACCTGTGGCACTACTACACCGGTGCCAACATCATCACCTCGCCGATGGCTTACGCAGGCAATGGCTACGTATTGCTTGCCATTGACTGCGTAAGCCATCGGCGAGGTGATGATGTTGGCACCGGTG
>JBKJUN010000831.1:0-6523 GCA_046590555.1 Bryobacter sp.
CACGGTAGGCCTCCACCAACTCCGTCCCTCGATCCAATTGCTCTCGCTGCTTGCTCATCCTTCCACTCAAGCAGTTTTGGCCAGTTCCTTCAAGATGGGTTTGCTCTGTCGCTTACAAAAAAACGCTGTAACAGAGATCTAAACGGATCGGTCATCCCCCAAGGTCAATCCAGGAAAGGTTCACTTAGCTGGACGGCGCACGCTCGAATCATCACCACAAAGAAAGAACCCCGCCACTCCACAGTGACGGGGTTCTTCTTTATTACTGCCTGATGAGCTATGCCTTGACAGGCTTGTCTGAAACCTTCCAGGTCTTCTCGTCAAAGTACATCGTCTTGCCTTCGCGGAAGCTCTTCACCGCCATAGTGATTAGCACCTGCGCGCGAGCGCCGGTCTCGACATCGAGCTGTGGCTTCTGGCGAGTTCTCATGCAGCTCAGGAAGTTGCCCACGTGCGTCTGCATCGTGTTGTTTTCCTTCACCGGAATCTTGATTTCGTCCTTGCCTTCAAACTTCGCTTCAAGCTCAGGCACGATGAATTTGCCGCGGCTCTTTTCGGCCTTCACCGTGATGAACGGCGAGTAGCCTTCAAAGCGGCCATGGTCAACCATCGTCAGCGTTGCACCATGACCACGGATCAGGCCCGGTATGTGCTGCGAGTTGGCCATCGAAGCCGAAAGCACCAGCGAGTGGCCCTTGGGGTATTCACCAATCAGGCTGAAAGTATCGGGCACTTCGCGGTCGGCCTTGGTGGGATCTTCAGGCAGTTTGTCGAAGGCATAGATGCCGCCGCCGGCCATCACCTTGTGCGGAAACTGAGGCTCGCCCCAGACAATGTTCATCGGGGCCACGACGTGATAGTAGAGGTCGGTTGCGATGCCGCCAGAGTAGTCCCAATACTTGCGGAAACGGAAAAAGCGATCCTGACCCATGTCCTTGACCCAATCGCGCTTCTGCGCAGGTCCGAGCCACATCTTCCAGTCAATGAAGTTCTCACCCTTGCCGTCGGGGCCAGCTTCCTTGTCGATCGGCCAGTTCCATTCCCCTTCAATCGAGTTGCGGTGGTAGCTGCCCTGCGAAAGCAGGATCTTACCGAGCATGCCATCGGCGATCACCTTACGGGCCTGGGCCCACTGGTCGCCGGAGGTAGTCTGAGAGCCAACCTGCAGTACACGCTTGGTCTCACGCACGGTCTCTGTCAGGCGGCGTGCTTCGTCCACCGTGTGGCACATCGGCTTTTCGAGATAAACGTCTTTGCCCTTGTCCATTGCTTCCAGCGCAATCGTGGCGTGCCAGTGGTCGGGCGTCGCGACAATCACTGCATCGACATCGCTACGGTTCAGGATTTCACGATAGTCGAGTGTGCCGTCGCACTTAAACTGTTCTTTAGCGCGGCTGACGCGCTTCTGGTAGACGTCGCACACGGCGACGATCTGGGCATTCGAGTCACCCTTGCCAGCTTTGTCAAATTCGCGGGCGACGTAGAAGCCGCGGCCACCTGCGCCGATTACGGCGACATTGATACGGTCATTGGCACCAACAACGCGGCCCGTGGCGGGCTTGGCGGCGGCGAGAGACTTAACGGCACCAAGTGCGCCTGCGCTCATCAGAAAGTAGCGACGGTTCAGATTGTCTAAAGACATACGGGGAGATTAACCTCGTTACATAGTCTATCGACAGTCGCCGCCTAGGTCAAAGAAGGATCCAGCTTTTTGCTTTGCGGCACGGTCGCATAGCCGGGCTGAAAGGCGCTGTACCACGCGTAGAGACACGCAAAGTGTGTCCCGTACATGATCAGGATCGCCACCAAGGCCATCCATCCCTTGCGTTCGCTGATCGATGCAATACCGTCGCCTATCACCTGACCTGTCATCATCAGTCCAATGCCCGCACTAAGCAGCAGAACGCGCCGGTCAAGCTGGCGCTTGCGCAGCAGTAACGTCCACCAATACAGATTGAGCAAAACCATCCAGAAACTCACCACCTGCCGGGTCTGCAATAAGGTTTTGGTGCTCATCGCCGCTCCATAGTAGTTGTAGGCCGAAATCGCCACCAACAGCGAAATCGCTGCCAGCAGCACAATGATTCTTGGATTCAACTCAAGACCCAGCAACGTTTTCCGGATCAGCTGCAGCATCAGCGTCAAAAGCAGAACGTGCATAAACAGATCTGCAGCCGAATACGCAAGAATGAATGTGTGATCCAAACTGGCGCTGGCATCGCGAGGGAGGTATTCACGGAAGGAGTCGAGAAAATAAGCAGCAGAGGTAAGGAGGAAGAGAACGAGGGAAAAGACAATAGCCAAGGGATAATCACGGTTTCGGGAATTTAGGAACCGTGACAAAACTAGCGCTTGCATCAACAGTGCAATGACCGGACCGAATTTGCTCAATACTTCGAGCAGTAAATGTTTAAGAGCCACCGATCATTCCATCTTAAACATATTTACCCAACGGTATGTGGTGGCTCTTTAATATTTGTTCCAAAAACAGAACAGAAGGGTTGCTAGTCAACGTCAGGAAGAACGATCGGAATAATGTCGACGTCAGGAAGAACGATCGGAATAATGAACATTTTGTTTGCCTCCAGAAAAAACTTTAGAACTTTAGTTCTAAGTATGAAACTTTCGAACTAGATACAACACCTTAAGTATGCTCAGGTTTTTTCTAAGGGTCAACCTTATTCCTGAGAAAAAATCTAAGGTGAATCACTGAGGGGCAAGTTTTCGCTTTTTGTTCGTATTGAATCGTAATATTCTGGGTCTTGATCCCGCATCCCACGCAGATGGAAGACGAAATCGTGACGCTACGACCTCTCGCAACGCGCTATCTGAGGGGCTTGCTTGCTCAAGCGCAAGAAGATGAAATGTGGCGGTATTTCCGCACCGGGAGTCTTCGATCGCCAGAGCGAATGCAAGCCTGGATCGAAGAGGCGATCGAGGCGCGTGAGAAGGGAATCGACTACCCGTTTGTCACGGTAGACCGGCAAAGCGGGCAGATCGCCGGCTCAACGCGGTTCCGGCTGATCGACCCTGCCAACCGCTCGGTTGAGATTGGGGGCACCTGGCTGGGCGCTTCGTTTCGAGGTACGGCGATCAATCGTCACGCCAAGTACCTGATGCTGCGCTATGCGTTTGAAGAAATGCGCGTAATCCGGGTGCAGTTTCGTACGGATGTGCGAAATCTTCGCTCGCAGCGGGCGATTGAGCAATTGGGCGCGGTGCTAGAGGGGGTTTTGCGAAGGGACTTCATCTACGCCGATGGGTACCAGCGATCCAGTGTGTTCTATTCGATTACCGGGGATGAGTGGCCAGGGGTAGCTTTAGGGTTTCGGCTTGTCGGGTAGCTTGCGGAATTCCTCGCGCGAGATCTCACGGCCAATGAAAGCAACCTTTCCCAATGGCCATCGGCTCTTGATCCAGATCTTGACTTCCGAATACAGACGGTCTTCGAAGCCAATCACAAACTGGTTCTCCGTCACCCACATGCGAACGGTGGCATCATAGCCCTGCTTGTTGCTGGGGCTGATGTAGACACAACCGAGTTCACGGGACTCAACCGGATTCAGCACAGCGTAGGTGAATTTGCGGCGTGCCTTAAATCCAGCCTCTTCTTCTTCAACATCCTTGATGGCTTCGGCCATAGTGAGACCCGCATGTGGCCACGAGCTAGAGAAGGTGAAGGTCTTTTGAAGGTGCTGGATGGAACTCATATAGGCGGCGTAGTCATGGCTTGCGTAGTTGGGGCCAAGAGGCTTGAGCTTGAAGGTGCCCTGCATGGATACGTAAAGTTCGGGAACCTGAAAATCAGCCGGAACAAACGGCGCGGCCGCAGCTTGCGCCAGCAGCAGAAAAGCGAACAATAAGAGTGAAGAACACAGAAGTTGCCGTCGCATAATTCGCTCAGTATAACCAAAATGAAACATTTTTCTCACTCTGTTCCATTTCGGGCCGATACGATTTCTGAAGGATGTGACTCATGGCTCTCGGCAACTTGTCGATTTCCCGAGTGGATGGGATTAGTCCCGTCCGCCCTCGCAATGCAGAACGCGCAGTAGAAAGATCAGGAGAGCGATCTCGCCCGGACAAGGCCAGGGAAGGCCAATCCAGTGCGGGTACTCGTGGGGCCGAACGCACGAAGCTGCGCACGCGCCAGAGTGAAGAAGGTTCGCTCACCCTCACCACCGCTGAAGGCGACAAGGTGACAATCTCATTCAGTAACCAGCAGAGCACCAAGGTGGATCAAGCCAAACTCTATGGCCCCAATGGCAGCTTTGAGGCAACGCGTACGCGCACCAAAGAAAGTTCCCAGCTATCGGTGAGTCTCGAAGGAGATCTGAGCGAAGCCGAACTCAAAGACATCACCGATCTGGTGTCGAAGTTGTCGAGTGGTCTTGAGAGCGCCCGTAGCGGTGACATTGAAGCGGCGCAGACGCAGGTTGCTTCTACAGGCAATCTTGGCAGCATTCAAAATTACAGCTTTGCCTATCAGCAGTCGTCTGATTACAGCTTCAAATCGACGCAGTTGTCTGTCACGGCTTAGCGGCTAGAACACCGCGCCGTACTGCCTGATTGCCAAAACTCTTTTTCAGATGATCCATCGCCACTGCCAGACGCTGCTCCTTTTCGCGATTCTGGCGTAGAGGTGTGACATCAAAGAGGCTCATCTGCGGACTCGGTGCGTGCGCGCGTGAGGCTCGCAGCCAAAGCGCACGCAAACGCACCCGCCGTTCCCAGGTCTGCTTGAGCAACCCCGGCAGGTGAGTGTAGAAGTCTGCTTCTACCGCACTGGGTTCGGGGATCGTGATACTACGTTCGTTCTCTTCACGATCGGTGTAACGCAGGCCTAGGCTCAACTTGCGTACCTCCATCCCGTCGGCTCGAACCGATTGCATCAATGTTTCGAGCAGTGCTCGCAGGGCGGCCAGCAGCTTCGCGTTTTCCCAGACATCTTCGGCAAACTCGATGTTCTCGCGCCAGGAGGTCTCTGTGGCTGTTTTTGTTTTCCCAACGGGCGATTCATCGATTCCCTGCGCGCGACGCTGCAACTTCAGAGCATTGCGGCCGAGGATCATTGAGGTGGCATCCAGTGGTGCCTGCGCCAAATCGCCGATCCTCTTGAGCCCGGCCACCTCCAGCGTGTCGGCGTGTTCGCTCGATATCCCCGGAAGCCAGCGTAATGACAGCGGGGCGAGAAAAGCAGATTCTCCGCCGGCCATAATTTCGTAAGGCGCATGGGGCTTGCGGATACGGGCCGCAATACGCGCTACGGTTTTATTCGAAGCAAGGCCGAAGCTCAGCGGTACATGCAGCCAGCTGCTTACGGTTTGTCTTAACTCATGGGCATAGCGCAGTGCCGGGCCGTTGTGGGTTTCCGTTCCCGTCAGATCGAGCCAGGCAGCGCCTGCGCCAGAAGCTTCCACCAGCGGTGTACGCTCTTCGCACAGCATCAGGATCTGCTCGCTAAAGCGCTCGTAAAGATCGAAGTGGGCTGGCAGGGTCAGCAGGGGAGGACACATACGGCGGGCCTTCTGCATCGGTGTGCCGGGCCGGATACCGTAGCGTTTGGCTTCGAGACTGGCCGACAACACCACGCCACGCTTGGCTCCACCCACGGCTACGGCGCGACCACGCAGGCGTTTGTCTGCCGCCTGCTCGATTGAGGCAAAAAACCCGTCTCCGTCCCAATGGATGATGCTGCGCATGAATACTGTAAGTATTTACAGTATAGAAGATTTTGGCGGATCTTCCGCTGCCGTATCGCTTAGAGAGTGAACGGATCCTCGGGCTCAAGCCTTTCCCTGGGACCGGATTCTTTGAGGAGATGCTTTATGTACACACGAATGAAGTGGCTGATGATCACGTCTGTGTTGATCTTGAGTGCGGTGCCCGGCATGAGCCAGGACGGCAATTTCCGCCGCATCCTGCGCTTTCATGTGAAGCCCGATATGGTGAGCGAGTTCATGGCTGCGGTAGAAGCCGATAAAGAAGCGATGAAGAAGATGGGGCACCCGCGCCGCCAGACCTGGTGGCAGTCTACGAGCGGCCCAAATGAAATCCTTCTGGTGCGCTATTACAAGAACTACGCAGACATGGACGAGACTGGCCTGCAGTTGAGTTCCCAGGTGGCGCTGGCTCGTGCGCGGGTGATGAAGTATTCAAATTCAACCGAGACCGTGATCGACGAAGTAATTCCCGAAGCAAGTGTGGTCGCAGACCGCAACACGATGCCAAAGTACATGCGGGTGCTGCGCAGCACGGTCAGGCCCGAAAAGATGCTGGAATACGCAGCATGGGTGGAGAAAGAGATTGGACCTACGGTTAAGAAGTCTGGCGCGAAGGTCTATCTCAATAGCCGCGTGCGATACGGAGCGACAACGAACATGTTTGTCAGCGCTGTGGGTATGGACAGCATGGCACATTTCGATGAGCCGCTTCCGTTGCTGAAGGCGATGGGCAAGCCGGCCTATGATGCTGCGATGGCCAAGCGCTCGACGATGATCACGCATACCGAAGCGACGATCTA
>JBKJUN010000151.1:0-3479 GCA_046590555.1 Bryobacter sp.
TTATTTGCTTCCACTTAGCGCCAGCTATTCGATGCTGGGGGTAGAAGCACGGTAAGGGTGGTTGGAAGGTGATACGGCAAAAGACTGCAAATATGCCAATAAAAAGCACAGTGACTATTTCGTCTGTCCCCTTGGCTAGACAATGCCGCCGCAGCCGGAAGGCAGCTTGCCGTCTCGTCGATCAGCTTAGCTGAAATCGTCTATCTCGTCGAAAAGAACCGGCTGCCCACCAACGCCTACGCGGACCTTAAAGCCGCACTTGATGACCCGGACCACGTCTTCAAGGAAGCACCTTTCACGGTTGAGATCGTTGACGCTATGAAGCAGGTTCTGCGGGCAGATGTACCCGACATGCCGGATCGCATTGTTGCTGCGACGGCTCTATATTTCGGTGTTCCCGTCGTAAGCCGCGACGGGAAGATTCGCGCCTCAAACGTTCAGACCATTTGGTAATGGTCCAGCCCTGGTGCCTCGGCGGCCAAGGTTTGTTGCCAGTTGCGCTCGTAGCAGGATGGGCAGTTGCGAAGCCGCATGATCTTTAGAGTTAGCGGTGGGGCGTAAGCGCCTTGAAGGCATGAGTTTATTGGTGGTTTTGCAGGGTAGATGCCATAGCTTGTCGCTGAAGGCGCCGGCCACTGATGGATTTTTGCCGGGTCGGAGGTTTCTGAAGAGGGTGCCCCCCGGGCTATACGACCGTTATGGGGGGGACGATCAGAAGCAGGTTGAGGAGTTAGAGGATGTTGTACTGAAGGCCGAGATTGCGCTTCAGATTTACGGGTTGAGGACGAAAGCGGGATTGAGCCAGAGGGAGCTTGCCAAGCGGGTGGGGACTTCGGCTTCGGCCATCTGTCGACTGGAAGATGCCGATTGCGAGGGGCACTCGCTATTGCTGCTCAAGCGAATTGCGGATGCGCTCGATCGCAAGAGTCGAAATTCGATTTGTGCCTGTGAAGCGGCTACGCACGGCATAGATCGTGGTGTTGTTAGGGTAATTTTGGGGTTGGTACGGGTGAGCCGCCTGGATGTTCGCTTGGATGTTGCGTGCGTATTTTGCGATTGGTGCGGGTGTAGCTGTCACTATGCACAAAGTCCGAAAATTTGGTCATTCGGATTGGGCTTGTGTTTGAGATCAGTTGTGGATTCTCAGGTGGGCGGGTAATTGATTGCAAAAATGGCGGTTGATTTTTGTTGATTCCCGTTGGATGGATTGCTCGGTGAAGGGCCGAAAACATTGGAGGAGATGGGTGGAGTCTGCTGGGACTAGTCTGGCTGAAGGACTCCCCAGCACAGACTTTGATTTCGCAATCAGCTGTAATGGAAAACAGGAGATAATAAGATTGATGGCGGAATTCAATATTCTCGATGATGAGTTTCTTGTAGCCGTTGAGAAGGCGTGCGCGAAAGCACGAGCTGCAGCGCTGGTAGCTGGCCATCCCGTGGTGTTCCGTGATGCGGCAGGCCGCTATGTGGAAGAGCGACCTGAAGGAAAGCGATTCGAAATCCGCTTTGACAAGACACTCCCGCGAGAGTCGCATGTCGTGGTTTTGCGCGAGATAAGCCTGGACGCTGCTTAATCCCGTGCCAACACTTATCGTGGTGGCCGGGCCGAACGGTTCAGGAAAGAGCACACTGTCTGGGGAAATTGCGGCTGGAGTGGTGGTGGTGGATCCGGATGCGATCGCGAGGGCAATGGAAGCTGCGGAGCCATCGCGAGCCGCGATCCCGGCGGCGAGGGCGGCGATCTTGAAGTGCCGGGCGCTTATCACTCAGCGAGCAAGCTTCATCGTGGAAAGCACATTGGCCGGTAACGGGGCAATCGCACTCATGAGGGCCGCCAAGGGCGCTGGTTACCGGACACTCTTAATCTATGTAGCGCTTGGAGAACCTGAACTTCATATTGATCGTGTGCGTTTGCGTGTTGCTCAAGGGGGCCATGACATCCCGGATGCGGATATTCGACGACGATACTTTAGAAGCCTGTCTCGCGCACCGGAAGCGATCCGGTTGGCGGATGAGGCTATTGTTCTGGATAATGCTGGACCGAAACCCGAGCGGGTGCTTATGTTGCGGAGCGGCCAGGTAACCTGGACGGCAGGCTCATTGCCAGTGTGGGTTTGCGAATTGGTTGCGCATTTGGGCTGATCTGCCTTCGACCGAGAAGTTGTGGTGGTTGCTGCGTAAAGACGAAGTGCAGCTTGGCCCACGGGGTGAGCCGCCTGGATGGCCTTGTCACCTTGCGAGGGGCATTTTGCGCTTGGTGCGGGTGCGTCTGTCCCTACGCAAAAGGGCAGTAAATTTGGCCATTGGCGTGGGTTTCGGTTTTGATGCAAGTGCTTGATTTCAAGAGGGTTTGGTGATTGTTAGTGAAAGTGGCGGTTGAGGATAGTTTAATTCTGTTGGATGGATTGCTAGTTGCAATGCCGAAAACATTGGGGAAAATGGGTGGAGGCGGCTGGGACTAGTCAGGCTGAAGGACTCCCGGCCGAGTGCGTATCTGACGACAGCTTAACGTCGGCCTTCAGTCGGGGCCAGCCGCCTCATCCCACCTATCGCCACACTGTATCCAGAGGGATCGTGGATTCGAAGCCAACTCGGCAGGATCATTCCGGGCGCAAAACGGGAATGGCCTGACGGCTATGACGGCGATAGATGCGGAAGTCGGAATCCGTCGTGAGTATCAATGGATCGTCCATGGTCTCGGACATGCGCACCAGGCAGGCGTCGGCAAAACTCATCGGTACGCTGGCGTATTTCTTCAAAAGCGCCATCACTGCCACCACGTTGTCGTCCAAATTGAATCTTGCCGCTAAGGCTCTTCGCGAAAGCATCGCGCTCAGTCCAGGCGCGCCGCGTTCGCCAAGCAGATGGAAGGCTTCAGACAGCACGGCCTCGCACGTACACCAGAGCGGCGAGTTCTGAGACGCCGCCTGGACCGCCCATCTATGGTGGGCGTCGCGACGGCTAAGCAGCGCCACAAGAAAACCAGCATCAACGATCAAGCTTCTTGCCATAGCCCGTGGTTTTCAAGTATCTCTTCCTTCCCCCGCTCATGTCTGCCGGCAAGCCATCCACCGAGCCGATCAGGTCAGCGATGAGGTTCAGCCCCGCGAGTGAAATCGACGTGGGTCCAGCGCCGCGTTGCAAGCGCTCGCGCACAACATCCGACTTGGCGCAATTGCGCTTTCGGGATTCCGCCTCGATTTCCGTCACGAGTTGATCCGGAAGCCGCACGGTCAGGGATCTCATAAATTTGAGGGTATTACACTACCGTCAGGTCAGCAAGACAGGATTGGAACGCGGCACGTCCGACGGTAAATCTGCTGGCAGAAACCCTGGAGCTGCCGGTAATCGCTACGCCCTTAACCGGGTGTTGGAGAGCTGTAGGTCACTGCGCCTCATCGCGCCGATAAGAGGCAGTATGAAAAGCCAAGCCCGGCGAAAACCAGCATGACCCTGGGAGAGCAGGCTCGAAAAAGGAG
>JBKJUN010000224.1:0-6568 GCA_046590555.1 Bryobacter sp.
GCCGATCCCGTCACTGTAAACACTGTGCCAGTGTTGCTGCCTGCGTTGGCTCCTCCGCCTGCTGGCTGTCCTCCGCCACCGGTGCCAAAGCCTCCAGTAACAAGATTTACGGCTGAATTCGCACCTTGGGTCACGTTCGTCGTAACACCACGAATTTGACCGCCAGCCTCAGCGCGGGCATAGTCGATCTTGGCTAGCTCAGGGCCGTAGCGCTGAATCTCGATATCGATATTGTTCTCCAGCGTTAACGCAATCGCATCCTGCAGCGACAGGTAAAGTTTACCCGCACGCAGCAGTTGCTCAAGCCGGTTGGAGTTACCCTGGCGAATCGGGTCGAAATCGCGGGGACGATAATTCTTGGTGAACCAATAAGTATTCTTCTCGAAACTTGTGGTCATCACCGGTGCTTTCTGGGCAAAGCCAACCGAGGTGGTCAAGGTCAGCGCTAGACAGAGAACAGCAAGGCTCTCGCGTAAAGTTTTCATGGATGGATTCCGGGCTAAAAGTGCTGGTATTACAAACGAGACAACGAAGTGATTTGTTCCAAGCGATTTTTTGAAGCTTCCAATATCTTAACAAGAGAGCGCTATTCTGTGAGGAAAGATGAACGATTCTACTGCCGCAACTTTATCGGCTTTCCGCGAAACCGGTGCCTATCTCAGCGGCCACTTTCGCCTTACCAGTGGTCTCCATAGCCCTGAATACCTTCAGTGCGCCAAGGTCCTCCAGTATCCCGGGCACGCCTCCACTTTTGGTCAACAGATCCGCTCAGCTCTGAGCCACCTCTCTGTCGATGTGGTTTGTGCGCCCGCCATGGGTGGTTTGATCATTGGTCACGAAGTGGCCCGCGCATTCGGCGTACGCTTCATTTTCACCGAGCGAGACGGTGAAGGCAACATGGTCCTTCGCCGCGGCTTCGCCGTCAATCCCGGCGAAAAAGTCCTCATTGTCGAAGATGTAATTACCACGGGCGGCAGCACACGAGAAGTCGTCGAACTGCTGAAAACCGCCGGTGCCGAAGTCCTCGCCGCCGCCTCCATTATCGATCGAAGTGCAGGCCGTGCCGACGTTGGCGTCCCCAGAATCGCCCTCGCCACCTTAGAGGTCACCGCTTACGAGCCAGCCACCTGCCCGCTTTGCGCTCAGGGCATACCGGTTGTGAAGCCCGGTTCGCGCCCCACCTGAGCCATGCGGCGTCTAAGCATCCTCGTTTCCTACGACGGCACTTCTTACCACGGCTGGCAGTCCCAGCCGGGCCTACCCACCATTCAAAGTACGATCCAGGATGCCCTCTCACAGATTGAAGGCGATCCCGTCCACCTCGACGGCAGCGGTCGCACTGACGCTGGCGTCCACGCCCTCGCCGTCTGCGCTGCCTTCAACCTGAAAAACCCGATTCCAACCGACAATCTACGCAAGGCCCTGAACCGACTTCTCCCCTACGACATTCGAATCACAAAGGTCGAAGACCGCCCCGATAACTTCCATCCGCGCTTCCAGGCCATTGCCAAGACCTATGAGTACCGGATCTGGCGAGAAGAAGTCTGCCCCCCGTTTCTCCGTCGCTACGTTCACCATCATCCTTACCCGCTCGACGAAACGGCCATGATCGCAGCAGCCGCCTGCTTTGCCGGCGAGCACGACTTTTCTGCGTTTTGCAGCACCGATGAAACTGACATTTTAGGTAAGTCGAAAGTGAGAATCATTTTTGAGAGCAAGCTCTGGCGCGATCAGGAAACCCTTTATTTCCGGGTGCGCGGCAGCGGTTTCCTGAAGCACATGGTGCGTCACCTCACAGGCTTTTTGTTCGAAGTGGGCAAGGGCAATAACACTGCCGAAGACCTCATAGAAATCCTGAAAGGCCCTCCCGCCAAAGTCGCTCATTCTGCCCCCGCGCGGGGCCTCCACCAGATCAGTGTCGAATATCCGCTACCCTAGGGGTTGAAGATGTCAGAAGCTCTAACCAATTTCCGCTTCCGGATTGCCGGAGTCGGTACGGCGCTCCCCAGCGTCGCCCTCACCAATGAAACCCTGGCCGGTGAGCTGGGAGTCGAAGAAGGCTGGATCATGGCCCGCTGTGGAATCGAACAGCGCTACCAGTCCAATCTCGATGAAACCACACTCAGCCTTGCCGTGGCCGCCTCGCGCAAAGCCCTTGAGTTCAGCCCGCTTCCCAACCCGGACCTGCTTCTCTGTTCCACCTTCACCCCGCAGTACATGCTCTGCCCCACTGCGCCCGCAATCGCCCGCGAACTCGACTTGCCGCCAATCGGTGCCTTCGACATCAACGCTGCCTGCAGCGGTGCCGCCATCGGTTTCCTTACCTCTATCAATTTCCTCGCTACCGGTTTTGCCAAGCGCGTCCTGCTGGTTTGCAGTGACACTCCTACCAAGTACCTGAAGCAGACTGATCGCAACACTCGCATCCTGATGGGGGACGGTGCTGCGGCAATGGTTCTTGAAACAACAGACGATTGTCAGTCGCGCATTCTCTCATGGCTCTGGGGCAGTGACGGTTCAGGCAACCAGATGTTCCACGTACCCGGCGGTGGAAGTGCCTTGCCGCCTGCTTCACTCAATGGCGTAGACAACGACGAACTCACAGTCTCGATGGATGGCCGCAGCCTCTTCCGCTTCGCTGTAGAAAAGGGCTCAGAAGCAATTGCCGCGCTCATTGAACAGGCTAAGCTCACCGTCGGCGATGTCGACTTTGTAATCGTCCACCAGGCCAACCAGCGCATCATCCAGGCCCTCATTGATCGCAGCGGCATCGGCCAGGATCGCTGGATCTCCAACATCGGCGGCGTCGGTAATACCGTCGCCGCATCTATCCCTCTTGCACTCGCGCACGGGATGGATCAGGGTGTCTTCCATCAGGGCCACCGCGTACTCGTACTCGGCTTCGGCGCTGGCCTCACCTGGGCTGGCTTCCTGATGCAGTGGTAAGCGATATGATTTGGACAGGTCTATGTCCAAAGTTTTTCTCGCCTCACTGTTCTTGACTGGCCTCTTCGCCTGCGCACAAGAACCCAACACCGACGCATACTACAAACTCGGCCCAGACTCTCTTCCCCAGGACGGGGTTCCCAAAGGCAAGGTCTTTGGCCCCTACGTGATCTCAAGCCAGGCCTACACCGGCACTCAGCACACCTATTGGGTTTACGTCCCCGCACAGTACGACGCGGCTACTCCAGCTAGCCTCATGATCTTCCAGGACGGTCAAGCCTACATGAATCCAGAAGGCGACGTCCGCGCCCACAACGTCTTCGACAACCTGATCTACCGGCGCGAAATCCCCGTCATGATCGGCATCTTCATCAACCCCGGTCGCACACCAGAACAACCCGAGCCAAACCAAAAAGAATGGGGCGACCGCACCACCAACCGTCCCACAGAGTACAACTCACTCGACGACAGATACGCACGCGTCATCGTCGACGAATTAATGCCAGTCCTCTACAAGGAATACAACATCTCAAAAGACCCGAACGACCACGGCATCGGCGGTGCCAGTTCTGGTGCGATCGCCGCCTTCACCGTCGCCTGGGAGCGTCCCAATCACTTCCGCAAAGTCTTGAGCATCGTCGGCAGCTTCACAAACATCCGCGGCGGCCACATGTATTCAGAGATCGTTGCCAAGTCTGAAAAGAAACCGATCCGCATCTTCCTGCAGGACGGCCGCAACGACAATCGCGGAGTTAAGGGAGACGGCGACTATGACGAGAAGCGCGACTGGTTTGCCAACAACGTGAAACTTATGAAGGCTCTAACGGCTAAAGGCTATGAAGTCAACTACTCATGGGGCATCGGCAAACACGGTCAAAAACAAGGCGGAGCAATGGTGCCAGAGATGATGCGCTGGCTATGGCGCGACGCCCCGGTCTCAACAGATGTGAACGATAAGGTCGAGCGCAGCTTCCGCGCACCCAAGTCCAATTAAGCGAAGGCTGCCCTTACCTTACCGAGAAAATTCTTCACCACCACTTTGGGATCACCCTCGCCAAGAGCCTCAATCGGCATGAAGCCGCGGTAGCCAATCTTGTCGACGATCTTGCGCAGGCGAGGCAGGTCGATTTCAACCTTTTTCGTGCCGTACCAGACGTGCTCCTTCACCTGCCAGTTGCTCGCATAGGGCAATAGCTTTTCGATCTCTAAATAAGGATCACCCTGACGCAAGCTGCCCACATCGAGGATGACGGTGAACCAATCTGACTTCACCGCATCCACCAGGCGAATCGTCTCGGCCGTAGTCTTTAGAAAGTCATCATGATGCTGCAAGCCCAGCAGGATTCCCTTCTTGGCTGCATATGCAGAACAATCCTGAAATGCTGGCACCATCCACTCCAGCACCTGATCAAAGCTGTAGCCCTTGGGCACCACTTTGCCGGCAAACACCCGCACCATATTGCCGCCAAGCTTCTCAGCGACATCTATCCAGTCTTTGACCAGGCGAATCTGTTCCACCCGCTCTGCCGCACTTGGCAAAGCAAAGTCATTACGAACGCCCGTGCCACCAATGGTGATGCCATTCATCCAGGCATGACGTTTGATCCCGTAGATGAATTCATCGGTCGGTACTTTCGGATAGCCAGGAAAATAATAGCCCGTCAGATCCACTCCATCCAGCTCATTCTCGGCGCAAAAGTCGATCACCTCTGCCAGCTTCATCGACCCATTCATCAGTGGCTTGTTAAACGAATATGCATTCAAAGCCAGCTTGACGTGGCTGCCACGTTTTCTCTGCACCAGCGAGCCAGCCATCAGCGGCGCCGCCATCATCCCGGTCAATAGTTCTCTGCGTTGCATAATCGATATTCCTTCTTAACTCAAAATCTCGCGGATGACGCGTGCTTGATTTACGCCTACCAGGCTCTCGTCACGGCCCTCGTAGGGGAAAGTGTTTTTCTGATAATCGATACCCAACAGATGTTGGACGGTAGCGTGAATGTCGCTATGCCCAACACGGTGTTCGGGCAGTGCCGCATAGCCAAGATCATCGGTTGCACCAAAATCATAACCCTGCTTCACTCCAGCCCCAGCCATCCACATGCCAAAGCCATAAGGGTTGTGATCACGGCCCGGCGTTGCCGTCTGCGCCTCAATTGTAGGCAGTCGGCCAAACTCACCAGACCATACGACAAGCGTGTCCTTCATCATCCCGCGCTGCTCAAGGTCCATCAGCAAGCCAGCCATGCCCTGGTCGATGTATTGACATAATCCAGGCAATTGTCCCTTGATGTTGCTGTGCGTGTCCCAATTCCCGCCCCCGCCACCATAGATCTGCACGAAGCGTACTCCAGTCTCAACCAATCGTCGCGCCATCAAACAAAGCTTCCCAAAGCCGCCCGACACCGTCGCATCCACGCCATACAGCTTTTTGGTCGCCTCTGTCTCGCGACTCAAATCCGCGACATCGGTCGCCGCCAATTGCATCTTCGCCGCCAGTTCATAATTCGAGATTCTGGCTTCAAGATCCTGATCAAGAGGCCGGTCTGACATCTGCTCACGATTCAGCTTCTGGATGGCCGCGATCAGCTTGCTCTGCTTTTCTTCGCTCATCGAATCAGGGCGCTTGATGTTGTAAATCGGTGCTTTGGCATCGGCACGCATCGCTGTACCGCTATAAACAGGCGGCAGCCACGCAGAATTATGAGCGCGAGCCCCAATGCTCGCTCCCTCGCCGAGTGCAATGTAGGCCGGCAAATTCTGATTCTCACTGCCAAGCGCATAGCTCACCCAGCTTCCGATTGCCGGAAAGCCAGTGAAGCCACGCCCGGTCACGAAAGTGAATTGTGCCGTCGAGTGATCGATGCGATCGGTCTGCATCGATCTAACGAAGGTGACCTGATCGACAACCTTCTGAAAATGCGGCAGTAGGTTCGAGATCTCACGCCCACTCTTGCCGCAGCGCGTAAAGTCCCAAGGGCTGGCCATGATTTGTTGCGATCCGTTCAGCGCGCGTCCCTTGATCTCAAACGGTGCAGGCTTGCCATCGTACTTCCGCAGCATAGGCTTGGGGTCGAACATATCGATCGTGCTCGGGCCCCCGCCAATGTAGATGAAGATGACATTCTTTGCTTTGGCCGGAAAGTGAGGCTTGCGGGCGGCCAACCCTGCACCACTGGCGATCATCGAATTCAGTGCCAGCCCACCAAAGCCAAGGGCCGCTTCTTTTAACGCTTCACGTCTGGATCGAAACATAGGAATAGGTGCTTTCTCTCTAATAGCTGTAAAGAAAATCATTGGCCCCAAGCAGGGCTTGTACAAAGAAGCGCAACCCTTCTTTCGGGTCGTCGCTAGCGGCAATTAATTCTCGGGCTACCTTCAATTCGCCTTCGCGGCCCTCTCTCGCATAGGCTGCCAGGAAGGATCGCCGTACGGCTTCCTCGATCACGCCACCGCTCTGTTCAAGCAGTTGTGCGGCAAAGGCTCGCGAAACTTTTTCTATGAAGGGGCTGTTGAGTAGCGCAAGAGACTGAATGGGCAATGCAGACCTGAAGCGCTGCGTCTCATGATCGGTATTCATCGTCGGCGCATCAAACGCATGTAGGAAGGCTACTGGCCTGGA
>JBKJUN010000294.1:0-9681 GCA_046590555.1 Bryobacter sp.
ATCCCGCTCACCGGGGTTGGCAAATTGAATCTGACATCGATTCCGAAAGTTGATCCTTAAAGAAGACTTTGAAAATAATATTCACTCGCGCCTGCATTGGTCCATTGCAATTTATTGCTTGAATTCTGATCGCTTAGAGTCCCTGTTACTCCAACCGGCTGGGCGGGTGATCCCATCGGCGATCTACCACCGAACAGCAGATTCTAAAAGGCTACATTTGCCGGTGTGGCATCAAAACCAGGCTTCAATTGAACAATAAAACAGCAGACGGTTTCAATAAGCGAGTTAGTATCCACGGTCAACCGATAAACCGTCCTCGTATTACCCAAACCTGTCATTGCCTCGAGTAAGGCTACTTTCTCATCCAGCACATCATTATAAATTTCCCTAGAAGATTCCCGAGAATACCTGTGATGTAAAGGTGATCCTTAGATTCAAGGGGTTCACAAACTGCACATCAAGCGTAGTGGGTTGGCCGGGTGACAAGGGCCCGGTTCCTCCCACTGCGAAATAAGGGCCTTGGCCAGGCAAAACTCCATTTGCGGTGGGGGCACTTACGCCCTGCGGCAGATTCGAAAGAAGCAGGGTCAAGGGGCGTTCCACATTGGAATTCGGGCGGTTGATGATCCTTATGGTACCTGTATATCGTCCGGTGGTGCGGTCTAGGGTGAAGGCGGTGGAGGTGACAATAAAACTGTCGGTTACATCCAGGGGACCAGCCAAGGGGCGAGGACTAAACTGGACGGCCAAATTGTTTTTCAGCACGGCGGCATTCGAACTCCACTGGAGTCGCTGTTGATTGGCGTTGCCACCTGCAGCCCTTATGCCCACGGTTGCGCTGGCACCTTTATCGGCAGCGCTACCGGCTGCTTCCACGTTGAGGTACTGAAACAGCAAACGGTTAGTCGCTTCACTCAAGATCACCTGAAACTGAAAGGGAGCTGCGGCATTCAAGGGCACGGCACCGGCCCACTGGATTACAAACTGGCGTGATCCCGGGTCACCGAGGCTGCGGTAGTAAATGGCACCGCCACCGGGGCCGCTGAAACTCAGATCGGACCAAAGCGGATAGGCAGAGGCCAGATCGCCCGGCGTACTCTGCACGGTCAGATCCACATTGCCAAAATCCTGCACCGGGCAACCACCAAAGCTGAGCGCGCCATTTGTACTTACACACACAGACGTGAAGGTGTTGCCATAAAAGCGAAAGCCGAAAGGCAACTGAATGGTTGCAAAGGCGTCGTCCTCGCCGCTCAGCACGGCAGTGCCGCTTTGGCGGATATCGACATAAGAGAAGGCGATCTGATCCGTCGCGGTATATCCGAACGCATCCTGCCCACACAATTGCTCCAGCCCGAATGCCAGGAGCAGCGTCACATTCCAAATTGTTTTCATTACCATGACCTCTGCTTGATATTTAGAATCTGTCCGCCAATGGTCAACTGCGCAGATCGAATGAAGTTGATCAACGATTCGTACACGTTTACCGTAAAGTTTTGCTGGAAGGTCCCAGCCCCTGTATTGCTGATCCCAGCCAGGCTTAGCATCCCGAACGGCGCGTTCACACTGAGAGGGGGTGACGCGCATTGACTCGGGTTTGCCGTGATATTCACGCCACCATCCCCGCCAGGCTTGTTGAACAGGAAGTAGTTTGAAGACAATAGATAACTGCAGGGCGATGCCTCCTGCGTTACCGTGAAGACTTCGGCCCCCACCTTGATCAACCCGGTTCGTACCGCCGCATAATTATTGGCAGCCACTGTAAAGTTCACCGTGCCGACCCCGTTTGCGAAAGAGCTGGGCGTTACTACCAGCCAGGAACTGAACGACTGCACTGGCGGATTACAATCGGGAGCGTTTGTCGTGTAGGAGAACGAGTTTCCTCCTCCAAACGCACCAGCGGCAAACCCCGTGCTTCCCAGGCCGATGGTGCAGGGCTGGGCTGCCTGGGTAACCGCAAAAGTTTGCCCGGCGATCATCATCGTCCCCGACCGTTCTGTCGAGTTCGTGTTAGCCGCCACTGAGAAGTTTACATTCGTGCTGCCAGTATAAGATCCACCCGAGATGGTGATCCATGGTGCATTCGAAACCGCTGTATAGCCGCATGAGCCACTGGTCAAAACTCTGGCAAACGAGGCTGCACCAACCGAAGGGATGCTTGCCGAATTGCTAAGTAGCTGATAACTGCAAGCGGTTCCCGCCTGCGAGACATTCATCTGCTGCCCGGCGATGATCAACTGTGCACTGCGCGCCGTTATATTGGGATTGGCAGCTAGCGAGAAGGTCACTACCGCCGACCCGCTTCCGCTGTTCGTCACTGGGCTAAGCCAGTTGGCGGAGGAATCTACGGTCCAACTGCAACCCGCGCCGCCAGTGGAAATACCAATGCTTCCGATGCCGGTGCCACCGGCACTGGAGAAGACCGGGTTGGATTCACTCAAGCCGTAGCTGCAGGGCAACCCTGCCTGAGTGACCACAAAAGATTGCCCCATGATCAACACAGTGCCGCTGCGCTGCGTCAGAGCGGAATTTCCTGAAACAGTCAGCGCAAAGCTGGCTGGCCCAGTCCCGCTGAGTGGCCCGCTGTATTGAATCCAAGCGGGACCGGGCTCAATCGTCCACGAACAAGTCGCGCCAGTCGCCAGCGAGAAGCTCAGCCCACCACCAGCACTGGAGACGCTTCCACTGCCTGGTATCAAGCCGAAGGTACAGCCGACGCCCGATTGATTCACCGTCACCACTGCGTTATTGACCGTAATCGTGGAGCTTCTTGAGCTGGCTCCGGTGTTGGCCGACACATTGAACGGCACGTCGACAGTGCCAGAGAATGGTCCGCTATTCGGAAGCGACAACCAGGGTTGATTGGATGTTGGCGACCAGGTGCAAGCCGAAGAAGGTGAGGAGAAGCGGACCACGCTTGCTCCCCCGCCGCTCGGAATCGAAAGGTTTGTGATCGGTGCCGTATAGTCGCAACTCACACCAAACTGCGTCAACGTAAATGTCTGTCCACCCACGTTGATTGTGCCGGTGCGCGTTGCTCCAGTATTTTCCAGGAAATCGAAAGTCACGACACTCGAGCCAAAACCCGCAGACGGGGGACGAACGCTGATCCAGTTGTCATTACTGGTAGCCGTCCAATTACATCCAGTCGAGTTTGTCGTCAGAGTGACGGTACCCGATCCAGCCTGCCGCGCAATTGTGCGGCTCAACGGTGCCAGGCCGTAGCTGCAGCTCACATTATTCACAACATTCAGACTCACCGGAATGACAAGTGGCCCATTGCTGGCTCCTGCGGAATTGATGGTGACGGCTCCGTTATAAGTCCCCGCCACGAGACCCGTTGGATTGAACAGCAGATTTGTCGCCCCGGGTGTCCCGCCGGATGATGCCGAAACACTCAGCCAGTTGCCGCCCGAAGTACTCGCCGAATAAACCAGACTTCCATTAGATGCAGTAATCCCAATCGGCACCGGCAGGGGTGCCGCTCCACCAATGACAAAGGTAGTGCTCACACTGGATGGACTCACCTGCAGCGAACTGACCGGGGTACCGCTCGACGCAATATTCAACACATAAGAATAAAAGGTTCCCGCAACATTGACACTTATGCGGAAACCTCCTTCCATTGTGGGTGTTCCGCTTAACACTCCTCCCGTACTGAAGCTCATTCCTGGCGGCATATCGCCGTTCAGTGCACTATAGAGGAATGGGCCTCCGGGCCCAGAGGCCACGAACGTAATGCTGTAAGGCACACCCACTGTGGCGGTCGGCAATATGTTCACGGCTGGGTCCAGACTCAGGTTGGTGACATTCAGGAACAGATTTGTGATCGTGAACTTCCCATTCGCATCGGTCGCCCTAAAGGGAAAACTTGCATTCGATGCCGTGGTTGGAGTTCCAGCAAGCGCCGCGCTGATTGCTCCACTGCCTGGCACCAACACCATCCCTGCCGGCAACGTGCCTGAGTTCAATGTCCAGGTAAATGGCGGGGTTCCGAAGCTGGGGTCCAAAACTTCATCGAGCGCTTTGGTAAACGGGACACCAATCGTTGGGGGACGGACCGTAGTGTTTAGAGATAGCGGCCCCACGGCGTCACCCGTCGCCGCAAGAAGGAGGCCGTAGACGCTGCGGCGGGATCGCCCGTCCGCATCGGTGGCGATCAGATTCAATGTGAAGCCACCTCCCTCCAGCGGCGTCCCGCTCAGCAGCCCACCAGGGCTGAGAGTCATTCCTGTGGGAAGTTGGAATCCGGTGTTGGCAACAAAACTATAGGGCGCTTTGCCACCTACATTCGTGAATTGATAGCTGTAAGGAATTCCGACCCGGCCCAGCGGCAGCCTGCTATTGGTAAAACCTTGAGATGGAGCAATGGGCCCTGCCGCATAGGCCGCAACCCGAATATTGAATTCAACTACCCCGAAATTACCGGTTGCGTCGTTGGCGCGCACGCGCAAGTAGTAATCACCCGGTACCGTCGACGCCCCCAAGATGTTGTAGGTTCCTGTTGTTGTTGTAAACAAAGTTGTGCCGGGCGGCAAGCTACCGGCTTCTGTTGTGTAAGTGATCACACCACTGCCGCCAAAGAAATTAGCCTGGCTGACCAGATACCGCCCAACTGTGAAATCATTCGTCGAGGTCGAGAAATTGAAGTTGGTGAGTCGCCTCAAGCCTGTGAGGTTCGCATAGACACTCAGGAACAACTGAATCCGTCGCATTTCCCCACCCGCCGAGATATCCACGATCGGAAAGAAATTCCCGCTTCCGATCACCAACGGTGTTCCCGAAATCAGGCCCGTCGGGCTCAGCGTCAACCCCGTCGGCAGGGCGCTGGCGAAATTGACATCACTGACTAGAGCAAACGTGGCTGCCTGATTGGTCCCTGTTACGTTCAACTGGAACGACACCGGCTGCCCCACCTGGAAATTCGGTAGTCCGATTACACCAAGGCCGAGCGGGGAGACTCGCAGTTGGTGCACGCGTTCTGCCGATAGGCCGACGGAATCGGTATATCGCAGTCGGAAAGTGTAATTACCTGACACAGTTGCCCTGCCGTAGAGGCCGGGGCTAGCCCCTGGGGCTGTGGTGATGCCTCCATTGATAATGCTCAAATCTCCAGCCGAGATTCCTGGGGGCAACACACTTCCGGTTGGCACACTCACGGTGTAAGGTGGCACGCCTCCATTAGCGAACAACGAGACCACTGCAACCGCGCCGAGTTGGATGTCATTCAAGATCGGCGCTGGCAGATTATTGAACAATCCTTCGGCACTGCTCGAGTTCCGGCTCGGCAGGGTAAAAAACTGCTGAACGAAATCGCTGCCGCGGATCGCCGTCACATTCAGTTGAAGGTTGTTAGAAAAGGTCGTACCGGAAAGAACTCCCGTAGTGGTGTTCAGCGTAATGCCGCCATTGGAGGCTGGCAGCCAGGTAACTGGACCCGCTCCGTCAACCTGCAAGGTGATGCTGTAGGGCTGGCCTGCGGTGGCAGTCGGAAGCAATTGCGGCGTGAGAAATCGCAATCCATAGACGTTCGTTGTAAAGGTTGTAGAACGAGCCAATTCCGTATTGGAATTGTCCAGAGCAACGATCTGAAAACTGAAGTTCCCTTTTGAAGTGGGAGTGCCTGTTATCCGGCAAGTGTTTGCATCGAGCGTTAATCCAGTCGGAATCGACGCATTCGCAACCAGGCACCTAAGCCCTGCCGTATTGCCACTGAGGATGACCTGCTGATCGTAAGCGACCCCTAGTCGTGGATGAGGCAGCCCTGTCGTGACAAAGGCCACATTTGTGATCCGGTAAATTGCCTGCCGCAATCCAAAGTTGCCGCTTGCATCCGTCGCCCGAATGACGAATGTATACACACCGGCCTGGGTGGCGCTGCCCACAATTGCGCCTGCCGTCGTGGCAGCTCCAAAGAAGGTACCTCCAACCTGCTCCTTGGGGATCAATTTGAACCCCGGCGGTAGCGAGCCGCTTTCGAGGCTAACTGTATAGTTAGGATTCGATAGCGGAGAACCTGTACAAGCAAACGGCCAAGTGAAATTCGCTCCTACGGGATGGGTGAATGCTGGGATGCTGCAATTGATCGATGGTCCTAAAGCGTTATTCACGCTCATGTTCACGTTAAATCGCATCGATTCCCCGTCCTGATCTATAACGAGGAATTGAGGTGTAAAAAAGCCCGTCTCGCCTGGCGTCCCGACCACAACGCCATCGTTGCCCACTGTTAAACCCACGGGCAATCCGCTAGCAGTGATCGCGTACGGGGGACGCCCTCCGAGAACAGACAGATCTTGCGTGAAGGGAACTCCCAAACTCCCCAGATTCAAAGAAGTAGCTGACATCGCGATCCGGCCAAACTTGACTGAAAGCAGTCGCGAGAACTGGTTCCCCGCCGCATCTGTAACTCGAACTACAAAGGAATAGGTTCCCGGATTCTGAACTTTGGCAAACAGTACCCCAGGCGAAGCATCCGACTGAGGATTCGTTTGGCTTCCGCTCAACAAAAACATGCCGGGCGGCAGACTGGACCCAGGTGCTAAATCGAAGCTATACGGGGGCAGACCGCCCTGAACATAGATTGTTCGTTCGTAAGTCACACCGATTGTGGCATCTGCGAGAAAGTTCAAAAACTGCGGCAAAACAGTGTTTGAAGCAGGCACACAGGGAACGGCGAATCGCCGTTCAAAGGTACTGCCGGTGCTATCCCTTGCTTCAATCGTGAAATTCAGATTGAAATTCGTACTCGAAGGCGTGCCAGAAAGGAGTCCGGACGCGCTGATCGACAGGCCGTTTGCCGCCCCGCCCGTAATTCGGTAAGTGTAAGGTGCCGTGCCACCATCGGCGCCAAATTGATAACTATAGAATTGGCCCACCGTTGCCAACGGAAGCGTCCGCGCCGTGATGCTGTTTGTGAATCGGATGGGGGATACGGTGAAGCCCCGAAAGATGAAGTCACGTGTCGAACTGTCAACACCGGTTCCTCTTACGCTGATCGTCGGGCCCACGGTACTGGTCAATCCTGGATAGGCAAAGCTTCCTTGAAACGTTCCATTGCCACCATCAATAAGTCCGGGCTGAAGCGGGGGAATTGCACTCAGCCCAGCTGAGATCCCACTCGAAAAGACCCGCCCCGAAAACCCCTCGCCATTACTGTACTGTCCAACACTCGTGCCAAAAAGATCAAATGAAGATACACGAAAACTGACATCGAAGTCCTGGCTTTGGTTATTGGCATCACGGCAACGTAGCCGTGTACTGTAGACACCGGGTGTCGTGACAATTCCTCTCAAGAAGCCTCTGAAATCAGAAAGCTGAGCTGCGACTTGAAATCCCGGTAGCACCGTGGCGCCTGGCGCATACTCAAACACATAAGGAGCCACCCCTCCCGTCGGTAACCCCTCTGCCGCCACGAATGAGATCCCCCAGCCCACAGTGGGCACCTGACCGGAATTATTCCAGTTACAATTCACCTGGCCCCACATCGCACCAGCCAGCATCAATAGCATCAGTATCTTCATAAGCACCCTCCTCTAGACCTCCACAATGTAAGGCGGAGCCGCCGCAAAAAAGATGACAAAATATTCCAGTTCCGAATTAGGAGCTTAACAATGGCAGTATGGCTGGATCATTGCCCGGTCGGAGTGCCCTAGGCTTTGTACTATGTGACCTAAATTATGCACAGGCAGAACCACCTGAGCAGATTAGTTGAAATAGAGCAATGCAAGAGAGGCCAGCGGGCTTGAGTTAAAACAGAGGGAAGCGGAATTTGCGTGTGTGTGAAAGCACGCTGAAGGAGCAACCCAAAAGGTGAAGGCGAAAAATGTAGAAGTGGCTGAAGAGCCCGTCGATGTTGTGGTGGATGAAGTAAAGCCTGGGGCTAATAAAATCAATGCCCAGACGCCTTATGACTTCGATGGGCGAAACCTGACAGCCTATGGAGGCTTGTTACCCGCAGCGGCGATGTTGGAGAAGCTGGGCTTTGAAGAACTGGTGCACGAGACGGTGAATCTGGAATTGCGGCGGCAGACGCGCTCGATGGAGCCATACCAGTTTCTGATGGGCATGATCCTAGCGGTGTATGTGGGATTCTCGCGCTTGAACCACTTACAGTATCTGGAGCGGGAGCCGATGATTCTTGGGATCTTGCGGGTGGCGCGGCTGCCGGTGCAATCGACGTTCTGGCGCTTTCTGAGTTCCTTACACTTGACGGTGGCGGCGCAGTTGGGGAGGTTGGAGGCGCGTTTGAGACAGCGGGTGTGGGACGCGGCCAATGTGAAGCTGACGGAAGTGACGCTCGACACAGATACAACAGTGCATACGCTGTATGGTTCGCAGATGGGCGGTCGAGTCAGCTACAACCCGAAGAACAAGGGCAAGCGGAGCTATCAACCGATCCTGACCTTTGTGGCCGAGACGCGTGAGTACGCCGGGGGCGGCTTACGCAACGGCGACCGGCCGGACGGAGAAGAGATCGCCGAGCATCTCAAGACGGTAATCGAACATCTACCCAAGACCGTGAAGAAGATCCGGGCGCGGGCCGACTCGGGATTTTACTGTTGGGACGCGGTAAAGACATACGTAAGTAAGGGCTGCGAGTTCGTGCTGGTGGCGCGCAAGACACCACGGCTGGTGGACGAGTTACAAGCGGCGAACTGGAAGAAGTCCAAGCATACCGACGCGGACTTCGAGTGCGAGTTCGCCTACCAGCCGGAGGGCTGGGACAAGCCGTTTCGCTTTGTGGGCTTGCGTTATGACCAGCGCGAACCGGATAGCAACAATCCCGACCAGATGGGCTTCTTTGAAGGTCTGGCATGTCGCTTTCGCGCCTTCGTAACCAACCTGGATGAGTGGAGCATTGCTGAGGTTGTCGCCTTTTATGACAAGCGGGCTGCAGTGGAGAATCTAATCAAGGAATCCAATAATGACGCGGGTTTGACGGCGCATCCGTCCGGGATCTGGTCGATGAACGTGAACCATTTTCAGCTCAGCATGCTGGCCTATAACTTGAACTGTTGGCTGGCGTTGTTCCATCGTGAGGAGACGGCCAAGGTAGCAGACTTGACGCACCGGACGATGGCTACGACGCGGATGCGGATGTTGTATTTGGCGGCACGGATCTGGCGGCACGCCGGGCAGACGGGGATCAGCTACGGAAGCCATTATCAGGAACGCGGGCTCTTCGATTCGCTGATGGCACGCCTACGGGCGATCCAAAGACAACCCAATGGATACGGGCCTGTGGTGCCCATTCCACTACGCGCATAGAAAATTATGCACAGGCTTTGGTCCGAGCCAAAACAGGACAGAAACAAGGAGTTCAAAAGCGGACAATCAACTAATCAAGACTGCAAAAATCGGGATGGAGCAATGCACCTGCAATGGGGCAATGGATCGCCGTTGCCGTGCATAATTTAGGTACCATCAAGTCCCCCATTGGCTTAGACAACCGGAAGAACACTTTCAAAACACTGGCGAAATGATTAACTGGATGACTGTTGCCAAATATGCCGTGGTTAAGCCCGCAATGGCCGAGGTGGTTGGGTTCGTGTTGGGTCTGCGTGCAACCAAGGAATTCAAGCGCACGCGAACTGCGAATGAAGCGAAAGGCCGATTCAGCCAACGTGATATTGAAGCATCCGCTAAATGGGTTGAGCGAAACTGGGAGTCGCGCATCACGAC
>JBKJUN010000384.1:0-1525 GCA_046590555.1 Bryobacter sp.
AAAAGCGACGAAATCACCTCCGCCGCTGCAGGCCCAACAGCCCCTAACCTCGGCCCCAAACCCTTCCCGATCCCCACCCGGCGCAAGAAAAATCCGTTAAGCGCTCCAGAGATCGAAGGCCGCTCCTTCGCCGCCAGAATGATCGCCGCCGGCGAAAGTGCCAGCGGCTTCTTCTACTTCAACATCAAGCACCGCACCACAGCCAAGATCTACCTGAACGGCCTGGTCGACGCCTCAACAAATCAGGAAATCTTCTACTTCGAGATCCCCTTCACTGAATGAGAAACTTATCACTACTTCTCCTGTCCGCAGTTACCCTCCAGGCTCAATACGCCAGCCTGGCCACCAACTACACAGGCGATTTTGTTTACTTCTCGGGAACTCAGACTCTTCGCGGCGAAAGCACCATTAACCAACCGAAGCTTTATGCCCTTCAACAGAACCGCCTCACCAACTAGACAACGGTTCAACTTCAGAACGATACCTCCCTCCTTCCATCGCTCAATCCGGAATCCCCTTCGCAATCAACCGCGCTCAGATCTGCCCCAGTGCACGTTGCCCTTCCCCTGAACTCCTCTTTTCAACCATTCGCAACACCAGACAGAATCTCCAGTTTTTCGGCCAGGCCAGCCTAAGCCCAAACGGTCGCTTTGCGCTGATATCGCAAACCAATGAGCTACTCAACAGGATCGACCTCGCCGATGGAAGATCGATACCAGTAGGCTTTGCCCCAGCGCTCGAAGGCCATTTTATCTACGACAATGGCACCGTAATCGTCGCTGCCGCAAATGGAATCCGTCTCATCTCGCCCACAAGCGAAACCCTCCTCAAACCCAGCCGTCCCATGCGAAGGGCAATCCTGAACTTTGACGCTTCACTCATTACCTACGACGTCCCGGCGCCCCCCTTCGAGGTTCACATCCTCAACACCATCACCGGACAGGACGACATACTCGGGCCCGGCCAACACCCCATGCTTGCCAACAATGGACGAACCCTCACCTACAGCCACAACGCACAAATCCAGTTGGCCGACCTTTTCACTCGCTCCACTCGCTCTCTCCCAACGGCAGAGTCAGTCTCAGGCCATACCCTCTCGGGCAATGCTCTCGTAGCCATAGCTACAACGGCTCAAGGTGCCTTGGTTTCGATCCAGACATCGAGCGGTCAAACCACCGAATTGCTCGAATCTGTAGCCGTTAGCCCATCACTCTTGCACTTGGCAGTCCCAGGCTCCTACAACGAAATCATCGGTGCGTTCCCATCCAACTTCGCTCCGGAATTCAGCTTTGGCAATACTAAACCAATACTTCTGGGCAAGAGAGTAAACGGCTTTGCAATTCAGATTCCCTGGGACGCAAAATTCAATTCGGACGAAACCTTTTTGCTCACCGCAAAGGGCAGCCCGTGGCAATATCGTCTAACCCTTGGCGTTTGGCCAGAGCGTTCTCAAATCCTCCGCCTAAACTCAAACGACACCATGATTCACGAGAATTGGGACGCTTTTGTCACAGAGGACTATCCA
>JBKJUN010000498.1:0-1291 GCA_046590555.1 Bryobacter sp.
CGGGGTGTCGGGATGGTAGGCGGGAATGCGGAGTTCGGCGGGGTCGTGCTGGACGGGTTGTTTGCGAGGCCAATTCTGGCTCTCGTGGGTGACAACGAAATTGAATACCGAAAAGAACGGCTGCCCCGGCTTCCGTTTGCGCCAGTGGGCTTTGGCGCTGGATTCGTTCCAGACAGCGCCGGTGAGGTCGATGTTGTAATCTTCCTTCGAATTGTTGGAAGTGTAGTAGCCTGCTTCCCGCAAGATTTGCGGGAACATCTTCTGCCCAGCTGCCAGCTTGGTCTCGCTGCGCATATGCTCAGCGCCAGTCGAAGGCGGATACATGCCGCTGATGATCGTGGTTCGTGCCGGGGCACAGACTGGCGCACAAGACCAGGCATGGCGATAACGCAGGCTCCGATCCGCAAGCGCGTCAATGGTCGGAGACTTGGCGTACTTGTCGCCATAGCAGCCCAGGTTTGGACTCATGTCTTCACAGGTCACCCAAAGGATGTTCGGTTGCTTGGTTTGAAGCAGCGGTGCTGCGCTTGTTGCCAGGAATTCGCGACGATTCATTATGCCTTCTCCACGCGGTTTGCACCGGCTTGAACCACAAATTTGGCGCGAGTCTCAATCGGTGACCCAGGTCTTGTGACAGTAGGAACGATCCGGTACTCACTTTTGAACTCTTTACTATCAACCGAGCATGAGACATAGCCCCGTTTGGCCAAGAAGTAATGCAGATGCGGGTTCTCCCGCTTGAAGTTCGCCTCGGCGACCGGCAGCTCAATCCCATCACCGCCTGAGGTGATCGAAGTACCTACAAACTCAACTCCCACGTTCGCGTTTGAGTTGGTCTTGATGTCGCTCACCCAGTTGGAGTGGATGTCGCCAGTGATAATCACGGGATTCTTCGGCTTCGCTTGATCGAAGAACTGGATGAGCCTTTGTCGAGAGACTTCGTATCCACTCCACTGGTCCATAGAGTATTCGGCTCCCTCACCTGGCTTCACATCGACTTTTGCGAACATCACCTGGTTGGCGAGAATGTTCCAGGTCTGAGGCGCAGCCTTCATGCCTGCCATCAGCCACTTCTCCTGAGCATCGCCGAGCATTGTCTGCTCAGTGCTTAGCGCCGCTTCACACTGAGGCTTGCGGCCGTCTCCGCAGGGTTGATCGCTGCGGTACTGCCGTGTGTCGAGAACATGAAAGCGCGCCAGCTTGCCGTAGTCGAGACTGCGATAGAGATCGAGGCTCGTGCCTCGCGGTAAGGATGACTTCCTCAACGGCATGTGTTCGTAATAAGCCTGAT
>JBKJUN010000611.1:0-5871 GCA_046590555.1 Bryobacter sp.
CCCTTAACGCTTTTTGAGGGCCAACGATTGCAAAGAGCACAAAAGGCGAGGTGGGAATTTTTTTTAAAGCTTAACAGGCAGACGATAGTTATAAGCGGGGCGTGCCACCACTGCCCATAAAAAAGGGTGTTGTTCAGTTGATCTCCGAGAGTGAAGAGGCCAGCACTGAGTGCGGCAAACCAGACAAAAACCTTTCTGGAACGGGGACGGCGAAGTTTCATTCTTAAAAGAAGCCAATGAAAAGCCGTAACGACAAAGGAGGCGTAGACGAAGAAAACAGCTTCCTTGGCGATCCAGTGCCATTCGTTGCCGAAGTCCAGCGAAATGGCGTAGACCAAGCCGAGTATTGCAGCAATACCAAATGCAACAAAGCAGGCAAGTGCCGATCCCGATATCGATGTAATTCCCGAGTCGCTGAAGTAGCCAGCAGAACCGGGCACGAGGCCTGCAGGAGATTCTGTTGCAAAACACTTTTCGATGCACTTGATCGAAGCGGCCACGGCGGCACCCGGTTTGGAAATTGAGCGAGCAAGGAGGAGCATGTTCGATCTGAACTTTTCAAATTCGACGGCAGACTTTTTTGCCTTGTAAATGGCGATTACATCATTAACTCCGACCAAAGCTGGACGCGTATCGGCGATAAATTCGTCGAGAATCAGCTCTCGCTTAGCGATTCGCTTGTTCAACAAGAAACGGAAAAGGAAATTCGTCTCTTTTCGGCTGATCACTCCATCTGACCCGGCAACGATGAGCATGACCCAGTACGGGGCCAGTTCCAGACTCTGTGATTCCCACTGGTCCAAGACACTGGAGTTTCCCGATGAATGTGAACTGTAGGCAGACTTTGGGATCAGCAGAGTCGAGCTCTGAAGGGATGGATCCATGCGGAGCTTTCGAGTAAGCCTGAGGATGATGGTATTCATGCTGGAATACCAGCGGAAGGCCTTCAGTCCGAGGAAAGCGAGTCCCGCACAAAAGGGGCTAGCTACGATCAAGGCAACCAAGTCTTCAAAGCCTGTTTCAGGATTTTCGACCAAGGCAATGAGTGCGTAAACGCCAATAGGAGTAAAGAGGCCAAGGAGGACCACAATCAGGGTGGCGAGGCGATTGAGGCTACGCCTGGCTTGTTCTCTTTGCAATTGTTCAAACTCAGCGGCGTCGCAGGCAGCAAGGAAGAAGCGGGAATCGGTATCGAGCAGATCGGGAGAAGCATCTTTTCTCAGGAGGATAAGTTCTGGACCCATGACCAGGAAGCGGTCGCGACGGTCAGCGCGAATCCAGCGGCGCGCAGCGCGCTGAAGAGGGATCTGCCGTTCGAGCCAGGCCTCGTTGTCTCGAAGAACGGCAGGGATGAGACGATCGTGAGCGAGTTCGAACCACTCGGAACCGGCGCGGACATCACGCCTGATGAGCAATTCCTTAGAGAGGCGCTGGACGATCGAATTATCGAGGCCGTCTGTGGCAGTGTCCCCTTTCAAGACTTGGCCGCGACGCTTGGCTGGGGTGATGAGCTTTTCACCGAACCACTCGCGAATCTGCTCTTCTAAACGTCCGTCTCCGGCTGAGATCGAGGCAAGTCTGGAGGAGTAGAAGGAGGAAAGTGCGGAGGATACATCGCCCAGGGTTTTGACGTCGTCGATATCAATGGCTTGTTTTGTCCGGTTGGATTCCTTTGCCAGTTTGGACCAAAGCTCGGAGCAGGCAACCTGCAAGTAGACAGGTTCAATGAAGTCACCCACTTGATTGAGCGTTGTGCCGTCAGATCGTAGCATGTGGACAGTGGCGAGATCATCGGCGAGCTGGTGGACGGCAGATTCATCGAAGGGCTAGGATGCGGCTTCAGCCGACTTTGCGATCGCGACCCTGGCGGCTTTGCTGGCGAGTAAGTCGATGCGGAACCGATTGTTGAACTGGGTTGGGACGAAACCACGGTAGGCATCGAGGGCGGCGAGGTAGTCTTCGCGAATCGTGAAGAGGGCAAAGTAAGGCGGGGCCCCAAACATCGAATTGAGCTTCTAACCGCAGAATCAAACCGGCCTGAACGAGAGAACTTTTGCCAGCGCCCGATGGAGAGTGAAGAACAACGATGCGGTTGGCACACAGTTGATTGTAGAGATCGTTAATTTCGCGGTTACGGCCGTAGATGCGATCGCCATATTCGAGAGGATTTGGGCCCTTGAACGGAGAGTGCGGGAAGGGCTTAGCTTCTGACATTGCGGCCTCGCGAGGAAATGGTGGGCAGGGTGTCGTTCTTGCGCTTATCTAACTCTGAAGAGAGTTCGTGGAGAAAATCGGTGGAGGAGCCCCAGTAGACGTCAATTTGAGGTTCGCCAACGCTCCCGCGTCGGCCCGAGTTGAAGTATTTGATCAGGTATTGACGAGCACCCTCTGGATCGGAAAAGCGGGAATCTTCGGGGTCCAACTGGACACCGATATGGGTCTTGCCGTGCTGGAAGGCGGCGATGCCTTCGTGGAGGACAATCATGCGGAAGAGTGCGCGAAAGATCCATGAGTCCAGAGAGAAGCCGAGGAATAGCAGCGAAGTTTGGCATAGGAGTCTTCTTACCAGAGCCGGGATCAATTTGTATTCAAAAGCCCGGACCGTGAAGTCGAAGAAGTCATCTTCAGTCAGTACCCAATGCTCTGGGAAATCGCAATCACCGAAAATCGCGTAATGGAGTGGGGTGGCAGGAGAAATCTCGCTGTCATCGATTACGGGCGGCATGGGGCTAGGATTGCCCGGAGAAGGACGCCATTTGCTGAAAACGTCGACTGGAGTCTTGTTGGCTACCACGAGAGCATTCAGGAGGAAGCTGTTCGAGCTGGCGTTGACATAGGCGGGGAGATTTAGATTCGCGAGGATCGTCATTGGGGCTGTGGAATCCTGGCGCTGAGATTCGGCAATATGCCGCAGAATGTCGCTCAAATTATCGTTTGCAGCAGTGGAGGGGAAACTGGATTTGGCCCGCTGCATGAGCTGCTTTTGGACCTCGACCCGAGTGGAATCGATGCCCTTGGTGATCGACAGGTATTGAGCCACTTTTGCAAGATCCATGCGGTCAGCTGGAGATAGGGGAAAGCCTTGCGCCTCGGCAAGAGCAACGGCGATATCGCCAGAGGAACCAAGAGTAGCTTCGGCCAGATCAGGACCGACGATGGGCAGAGCGGTACCCCGGCGAACCTGAAGACAGATTTCGTTCCAGAAATCGAGAGTGCCTTTGGCTGTCTTGAAGCCTGGGTCGTACCAGATTCGCCCGGACTTGAGCCGGAGCAAAAGGGCAGGCATCCAGGCATCGAGATTGTCACGAACCTCAAAGCGAGCGGTGGCCAGGGCCCTGTCGATCTGGCCATCGATAAGGAGTTCTTCAAAGAAGCGAGGGATCGCCTGGTGAACCGACTTCATCGAGACATTGCCCTGCATTGCGATTACGGCGGGAACACCGGCGATAGAGAGAAGAGTTGCCAACGAGGACTGAGCAGAATCGGCGAAACCGGCACTCTGGCAGGAGGCGAGCACGACTAAACGGGGCGGCCTTTCGAGGCGGGCAATGTGATCTGTTAGTTCTTTCGCAGGAGTCAGCGCAGAATTGCCGTCGGCATCGCAAAGAAAAAGCAATGGTTCCTTGCCGTCGAGGATTGTGCCGTGACAAACGAGGTAGAGGATTTCGGGGGATGAATCGAGAGCTCTCTTGAGAGCATCGAGAGTCAAAGGCTGAGCGATAACCTTAGGAACCAGAGGTTTCATTGCCGCGACTACCGGTGCACATTCAACGTCGGGCAAGATGGGGGCGAGGTTGTACTTCTGATTGAGGTCAGATGGAGCAGCAATAGCGATGAGCGCTTCCAGATTGCCCTTGGGGTGTAGCTTGATGTTGCGCCAGTCACGACTGAAGAGGAAACGAGAGAAGAGAATCTCTTTGGATGTAGCAATCGGGAGATTGCTTTTAGGATCGGTCAGGAGTTCCCATCGAAAACTTTGCAGGAGGACATCGCCCGGGGTGAGGAGTAGCCTGAGACGAATGTCGAGATTGGACTTTTCAAGTGCGGAACGAGGTGAGAGCCATGCTTCGCGGATTTCGGGGTCTTTGAAGAGAAGGCCAGAAAGGAGCTGGCCGTATTGGGCGGGTTTCGTCTCAAAATCCTGCAGAGCTTCGGTTGTTAGAGTGGCCTGGCCAAACGCAGGCTGGACGAGGCCTTCATTTGTCGGGTCGGTTACGCGTAAGACAACCTGGTAGAGGCTTTGGCCTAACGGGTTGAGGGAGATCTCTATTTCTGCGTACGGCACTATTGTTTAGGCCAACACCGTAGCACAAGGCTAGAAAAGAAATTTTGCGCCGAAAGTAACCTGACGCTGGCCGTGACCTTTCTCGGCGGTGACGGTGCCGAAGGCGGTAGAGACCGGGTTTGTGTTGGGGGCGGCAAACTGGACGTGATTGAAGGTGTTAAAGGTTTCGAAGCGAAACTGGGCCGTGAAGCGTTCGGCGATTCTCACGTTCTTGAACATCGAAGCGTCGAGGTTGTTTATACCGTCCGCTCGTA
Organism: Bryobacter sp.; assembly: GCA_046590555.1. Lineage (GTDB taxonomy): Bacteria > Acidobacteriota > Terriglobia > Bryobacterales > Bryobacteraceae > Bryobacter. The sequence goes on from JBKJUN010000611.1 coordinate 4,540, forward strand.
AGCCGGTAAAGCGTGTGCTGAGGGTGTTGATGTTGTTGGCTAATGCGTTGGATGCATTGAGATCAAAACCGGCATCGGTATTAAACCAGCGAGTGGGATGGCGCTTGGAAATCGGCAGAGGGATTTTTGAGAGGTCGCCGTTGAAGGGGACGTTGCCGAAACCTAGCGGTTCGCCCGACTGGCCTTCATACCAGGCCTGGACTTGCCAGCCTGCAGCGAAGACTTCGAAGAATCGATTTTTCGATTTGCGGAAGGGCAGTTCATAGATACCGGAGAGGGTAAGCCGCTGGGGAAAATCAAGATCTGAAATGACGTGTTCGGGAGCGGAGTCGGCAGGATTGAGATATGCAGTGGCCTCCATGAATTTGGACCAACTGTAAGCAAGTTGAACGGTGAAGCCGTGAGACATGCGCTTCTGGAAGCTAGCTTGCAGTCCGTGATACCAACTCATGCCGGCAGGTTGATTGTTGGTGATGTCGAGGAAGTGGGGATAGGGCCTGAGAAGTTGACTGCGAGCGATGCGAACGTTGGCAAGGCTTGTACCGGCGAACTGAGGGAGCGAGGCGAAAGGGCTGTTGACTTGGGTGGTGAGGAAATCGATGGTGGGCTGATCGCGGACCTGAGACGATGACAGATATTGTGCCGGGATGTTGTTGAAGTTTGTAGAGACTTCGAGGCCAGTGCCGCGATTGCCGACATACTGAACTTCGAGTACAGACTTCCACGGGAGAGAGCGCTGGACGGACACGGACCAACGCTGCTGGTAGCCGATCTTGCGGTTGTCGCGGAAGAAGCTGATACCGCGACCGAGAAAGGTGTTGAGGCCTTGTGACGAGCCTAGGGCGGGCTCGATACCATCGGGAAAAGGATTAGCAAGAGTAGCGCGGAAGGTCTGGCCATTGTCGTTAGACGGGATTAAGTTGGTGGTCTGATTAAAGCCGCCCTGATTGACGCCTTGACGGTCTGCACCTGATTGCACATAGAAGATTCCGTAGCCGGAACGGATCACGGTCTTCTGGTTGAGCTGGTAGGCGAATCCGAAGCGAGGGGCGAAATTGTTGTGATCGCCATTCCAGAGGGCGCGTGGTTCGCCCGCTACGCCTGCGAAGGTAAGGCCACCGGAGGTACGGAACTGAGAGACGGGAATCTCGGGGATTGGACTTCGGGCATAGTTGGCAAGGGCTTGAGATGAAATGGGGCTTGCTACTGTCATGTCGAAATTTCTCAAAGAACGGTTGTAACGTTCGGTGATGGCCGAGTCGTATTCCCAGCGGACACCTACGTTGAGCGTCAGTTTATTCGAAAGCTTCCAATCGTTCTGGAAAAAAAGGC
>JBKJUN010000624.1:0-5952 GCA_046590555.1 Bryobacter sp.
AGGCCGGTCACACTACTCCCATCCTCCTACTCACCGCCCAGGACGAAGTAGCCAGCCGTATCAAAGGTCTCGACTCCGGCGCTGACGACTACCTCACCAAACCCTTTGACTTCGGCGAACTCACCGCCCGCGTCAGAGCCCTCCTGCGGCGAGGCCCCGCCCTCACCCACAGCACCTTCCACGTAGCTGATCTCCACCTCGACACCCGCAAGCGAGAGGTCCGCCGTCGCGACCGTCTCATACCCCTCACCGCAAAAGAATACGCACTCCTCGAATTTCTCGCCCGCCAGCAGGGCACCGTCGTCGGCCGTGCCGAAATTTCAGAACACGTCTGGGACGAAACCTATGATCCCTTCTCCAACCTCATCGAGGTCTACATCCAGCGCCTCCGTAGAAAACTCGACCTCACCGGCGACACAAAACTCCTCCACACCCGGCGCGGCGAAGGCTACGTCCTGGGACTCCTTTCCACCGATGACTAACTCCATCCGCGTCCGCCTTACTCTCTACTACGCCGCCGTCCTCACGGCCACCCTCGGCGCAGCTTCCTACTTCGTCTATCAACAACTCACCCGCAACCACTACGATCGACTCGACACTCGTATCGAAACCGCCCTCCGCGTCATCGGCTCCTCCCTCGACCACGAAATCGAAGAACACGGCGGCATCCCCGATGGCGAAGAATCCTTCCGCTTCGTCCTCCGTACCATCCACCCTCTCACCTTTCCCGATCTGGAACTCGCTGTCGTCAAAGGCACTCAAACCGTCGGCACCAAACCACAAAACCCTACTACCCCTCTTCTCGCAAAAGCCCGCACCACCAACACTGTCTGGTCCGAAAACGGCTACCGCTACATGCGAATCGAAACCGTCGTCGCTGGCAACAAATACACCTTCATCGGCGCAGGCTCAGAACGCCAAACCGACGCAGAAGTCCAGGCTCTCCGGCAAGCCTTCCTCTTCGGCCTTCCCGTCCCTCTCCTCCTTGCTCTAGCCGGCGGCTTCTGGCTTGTACGAAAAAGCCTCGCCCCCGTAGCCGCCATGTCCCTCACCGCCGACGAGATCACCGCCGACAACCTAAGCCAGCGCCTCCAGATCACAAATCCCAAAGACGAACTCGGCCGCCTCGGCAAATCCTTCAACCACCTCCTCGATCGCCTCGAAGCCTCCTTCGAAGTCCAGCGACGCTTTATGTCCGATGCCTCCCACGAATTCCGCACTCCTGTCTCTATCGCCCGCACTGCCGCCCAGGTCACCCTCGAACGTCCCGAACGTACAGAGGCTGAATACCGCGACGCTCTCACCGTCATCGACGGCCAGCTCCAGCGCATGGGCCGCCTCGTCGAAGACATGTTTCTATTGGCAACATCCGATTCCGGTGCCCTCCAACTCCAACCAGAACGCTTCTATTTGGAAGAAGTCATCACCGAATCCGCCTCCGCCGCCCGCCTCTTGGCAACAAAGAAGCAGATCCACCTCCGCGTAGGCCCCTTCGAAGAACTCCCCTGCCTCGGCGACCTCGCCCGCATCCGCCAGGCCATTATGATCCTCCTCGACAACGCCATCAAATACTCCCCCGCCAACTCCACCATCAATATCCTCGCCTCAAACCAAAATGGCCAACTCCAGATCGACATCACAGATCAGGGCACTGGCATCCAAGCATCCGACCGCGAAAAAATCTTCGAGCGCTTCTACCGCTCAGACACTTCCAGAACCAGAGGCAGCGAAAACTCCGGCGGCGCGGGCCTAGGCTTACCCATCGCCCGCCGCATCGCCGAAGCCCACTCCGGCCGCCTCGAGCTCATCGAGTCCTCCCCCAACGGCTCCCACTTTCGTCTCATTCTCTCTTGATCTCACTGCAATCGTCGCAATCCGAAACTTTGTCTGCGCAAGCCCCGTCAACCCGCAAAACTCTACCACCGCCTGTGCACTCGGCATCCGTACAATCGGCCTTACGCCAGATTATCCGGCCCAATCAAACGATTCTGAGCATCCACAATCTACGCGCACATAACCAGCCCCGGCGGCGAAGCCACAACATCGGTCAGCGCCACAAAGTTCGCCTGCCCGGTGTCGTTTTAAAGAACAAACGATGCGCCGTTCACCACCACGCCTCCAGCAATCTCTGCCACCGGCTCCTGTACAACATGCGTATCGAGACGGCGCTGTAACACAATTCGTCCGCAATGCAATCCGCGCCGCAACTTCCTTTACCGCATACTGATCCGGCACTCCCTCCGCCATAATCAAACCCATTAGATACAGATCCAGTGGACTAAAAGCCTTCTGCACAGGAGCCGAATAACTCACAAGCATTCAAAATCAGCGCCGCCCCTCAAACTCCACATACCTTTGCAGCGCATTCCGGATCATTTCTTCCGTCACTGCCTCGGGTGCCACCGCCCCTTCAAACTTGATATTGAACCGCGATCCCCCATCCAGGCGCTTGGCCGCAATTCGCTGCTCCTTGACTTCCTTCACAATTTCCCCCTGCGCCCGCTCCCGCTCATCTTGTCTCTGCCGCGCACTACGCTCGTACCTCAGATCACTCTCAAGGCTCCGCCTCCGCGCAGGATCCTTCTCATTCCGGATCCTGTCTTCGAGGCTCCGCTCCCGCGAAGACCTATATCCTGTAGAAGCCGGGTTCGTAGCCTTCTCATCCCAAAACGTCCCATATCCACCCCCGCCCAGGTGAAACTCAATCGCTTTGTCCTTCACTTTCACCTTGGTCACCATGATGTTATCCCCAGCCCGCACGGCAATCCCAAACTGCTTTAATCGCCTCTGGTAGCTCGCAAGCTCCAATGGCTGCTCCCGGTCTGGAAATAAATCAACGCCCTGCTGGCTCGCAGGCATATCGATCTTTACCCGCACCATCTTCGCCTCAAACGGAGCCCCAATCTGGGACAAGCCCGCCAGCGAGCAAACACTCAGCAAAATCAGTTCTCGTACCATGCCCCAAACTTTAAAAAATCAAGCGAATCCCAACAACCTCGGGGAGCACCCCCTCCGGTGCGCTCCCCCGATAACCTTTAACTGCCAGGCAAACTTGCCTTACACTTGTTCCTCAATTTCACGATCTCATCATGCGTCTTCTTTATTTGGTCGAACTGTTGCTGAACAAGTTCTGTAGCGCTCCCAAGCTCATGTCCGTCCAGCGCCTCCATAAATTGCTTCACCGCATGCTCCTCACCCCACTCGCATTCCTCCAGCACCGCCAGATTATCCCGCGTCGATAATGTAGATTTCAGATTGATCCATCCCCGGTGCACTGCGGCGGCCAGCGTACCATCCTCCTCGGCGATCTTCCCTTGTCCTTCAACCAGTCTTTGAAGCTTTTCCGAAAACTCATGCCGCTCACGGGAATACTGCATAAATGCATTTTTTAGACTGGCATCGCTGCAATCCTTGGCTGCCGCAGCAAATCCATTCTCCCCATCTTTAAGTGTCTCAATCAAATGATTTAACGCACTGGCCTTCAGATCCCCAGCTGCTGCTTGCGTAGGTTGCATGTCAACAACGTATGCACTCACATAGCCAAACTCAACTGGGCTCAAAAATGCTCCATAAACTCCATGGAAAAACACAACCAGAAGGGCCTGGACCCCAACTCAGGCGGTCAGTCAGGAGACACCCAGGGCATCTCTGACAAGACTGAATCCAGCTCCGAAAGCATTGAAGAACTGATAGAAGAGGGGCAATTCACAGAAGCCGGCATCCTCGAAGGCATCGAAGATGCTGCTGACGGAGACCCCAAGCCCCTACGCCCAAAACAGTTCCCCGTAGACGACCTCCCACTCGAATACCAGGACGAAGTCGAACCCTAAATCCGGCTAAATGCCGCCGTATGACCACATAAGGTCAACCAGCCACCGGTTTGCGCGCAATTAACTGATGCATCCGCGGATGCGCAACCACCGTATGCGGGTCAATATCCGCAGCATGCATCCCCCGTTGCAGTTCCCCTAAGCGCTCCTCGCTTAGCGTCCCTTCCCGAATCATCCCCTCTCCAACGGTCACCATGGTCCAATTCCAAAACCCCTTATGCTTCCCGCTGACATAGTGCGGTTGATAAGCATCCACATGTACGATCTCAAAGCCTGCCTCCCGAGCCCAAAGGTGCACCCGTCTTCCACCTGTATAATCTGCCCCACGCCGCTTACCAGCATTGATCCCAAGCTCCAGCATCGTCCGATAAGAATGAGAAGCCGGCTCTGTATACAACGCACTCACATCGCACTCTTCACAAACCATCACCCCACCCGGCTTCAGTGCCGCATAGATGCTCCGCATCGCTTCCACTGGTCGATTCAAATGCACCATCAACCACCGGCAATGAGACACATCAATGCTCTCCGGCTCAAGCCCATGTTCATAAATATTGGCCACCCGAAACTGCGCCGTCTCCAATCCCGCCTGATCCGCAAGCTTCTGCGCCACTTCCACCTGATGCTCATTCAGATCGATCCCGGTAGCGTGGGCTCCAAGCCCAGCCGCCCACTGCGAAACATACCCCAACCCGCAACCAAACTCAACAAACCGCTGCCCGGCCGCGAGCCCCGCCAGCTTCAGCAACTCACGAGTATCCCCGTCATGAATCTCGCTAATCACATGCAGCCGGTCATGGTCAGACCGCCCAACACCCAGGATGTATTGATCACCAATAGTGGACATAGAAGTAGATATTATCAGAGGAATAAATTATGATCGAAGAAAATTTCCGCCTGACGCGCTTCCGATCAAAACATCAACGAACGTCTAGCCCAGCCGCTACTCCCTCCATCCACCGAAACTGACCAAGATCTACACTTCTGATAATTGGCAACAATTGCCATCATGCTAATTTGAGCAAGATCCAACCAGCCATGCCCACCCAAAAGAAAATCGACTTGATTGCTGGATGCATCGCCGCAGGAGAAGCCAGCAACATCAGCGAAGTCGTCCGCGCAGGGCTCTGTGGTGCCATCAACGAAGGCATCAACGATATCGAGACAAGAGACTTCACTTCAATCGACTCGGAACAAGAGTTGGAAGAATTCTTCGATTCAATCCACGAGGAAGTTCTGGCAGAGGCACCTTCCGAGTGGAAAATTGCCTCAGCCCAAGTTCAACAGGTTCAAAATGTAGTTGGCGCTAATCAGGCTGTTTCCAGTAATTCAAACTGCGATGGCTCGGGAATCGGATCCCCATCCGCTCGCATGGCGGCCAGATGCATCTCCATAGCTTTAGTCATCCGCTCGCGGGTTTCCTCGATCGTCAGCCCCGTGGCAGCGCATCCAGGCAGATCGGGCGCGTAGGCACCGTAGCCCGTGCTCGATTTTTCATAGAGGACAATATACCGGCTCATTCCATTACCGCCTGCTTCATTATAGACCTCAGTGTTTTCGGAGGAATCTCATCCGATTCGTGACCCGCAACGGTCACTTTCCCCAGCTTAGTGGGATGGACGAATTGCCGATGGCTACCTTCCTGGTTGCGTATCAGCCATCCGTCCGCTCGAAGCCGCTTCAGAATATCGCGGACCTTCATCGCGGCTACTTCCCCAACCCCGCCGCCCAGTTCTGCACCACCACCATCGGCAACCCCGCCTCCTCCCCGCCTTGCGGAATCACCTCCAAAAACCGCTTCCCATCCCGCGATGGTTGTGGCGGCGTAAGCCCCACTCCGCCCCCACGAAACAACGGCTCCCCTCGCCCCACCTTAACCCCTCGAGCCTGCAACTCCACCGTCGCCGCCATGACCGTTCTGCCGTCCGGCCCCGTCCAATACAACTCCTTCCCATCCGCCCGCCAATTGGGGAGTCGCCCCCCCTCCGCCGTCACCGGCCACTTCCCCCGCCGCTCCGGGAACCCTTGGAGATACACCTCTCGCCGCCCCGACTCATCGGAACTATACGCCACCCACCGCCCATCCGGAGAAAACACAGCGTCGCTCTCATTGAACTTAGAC
>JBKJUN010000643.1:0-2053 GCA_046590555.1 Bryobacter sp.
TGCATATGCATCAGGTGCCGAACTACCCCGATCTATCGGTGAACGTGGACCGGGCGAAGGCTGATGTACTGGGGCTTACGCAACGTGATGTGGCCAACAGTTTGCTTGTTAGCTTGAGCTCGAATAACCAGACGCAGCCGAGCTATTGGCTTGACCCGGCCAATGGTGTGAACTATCCGGTGAACGTGCAGACGCCGCAGAGCAAAATCAAGAATCTGGAAGATATCACCAATACGCCGATTACGCCTCCTGGTGGCGGCAATACGAGTTTGCTGGCGAATCTGGCTCAGGTGCGGCGATCTACTTCGATGGCAGTGGTGAATCACTACAATATTCAACCCACGTTTAACGTCTTTGCCAATGTTGAGAATACGGATCTTGGATCGGTGCAGAAGAAGGTGAATGCGATTCTGGCCGAGATGCGGCCGAAGCTGCCGAAGGGGGTTACGGTTGACCTTCGCGGCCAAGTGGAGACGATGAATTCGTCGTTTGTGCGGCTGGGGCTAGGGATGCTATTTGCAGTCCTGCTCGTGTATATGTTGATGGTGGTGAACTTTCAGAGTTGGCTCGATCCGTTCATTATTCTGACGGCGCTGCCGGGGAGTCTGGGTGGGATCGTCTGGATTCTTTATGCGACGCAGACCACGTTTAATGTTCCGAGTCTGATGGGCGCAATTATGAGTATTGGAGTGGGTGTGGCGAATTCGATCTTGCTGGTTACCTTTGCCAACGACCTTCGCCCGATGGGCCACACCTCACGCGAGGCAGCGCTAGAGGCTGGGTCTACACGGCTTCGCCCTGTGGTGATGACGGCAGCGGCAATGATCATCGGCATGCTGCCGATGTCGCTTGGATTTGGAGAAGGTGGAGAACAGAATGCCCCCCTCGGCCGGGCCGTGATCGGGGGCTTGATTGTTGCTACGGTGGCCACGTTGTTCATCGTTCCGCTGGTGTATAGCAGTCTGCGAAAGACAGCGCCAGCGTTTTATGAAACTGAGGACACACAATGATTCGGGCACTGAGCATCCTGCTACTTTTGGGCATGCTGGCTGGGGCAGTTTTTTATGTTGGGTGGGCACCGCGGAACGCGCGGATTCACATGATTGAGGCCGAGGCGAAATCGAATGCCGAGGAGCGGCTGGCTGTTACGACGACCAAGGTGAAGCTATCGAAGCCGGTGCGAGAGATCATGCTGCCGGGCAATGTCGGTGCCATCGGTGAGACGCCGATCTATGCTCGCGCTGAAGGTTACATCGTTACTCGTAAGGTGGATATCGGGGATGTTGTGAAGAAGGGCGATTTGCTGGTTGAGATTGACTCGCCAGAACTCGATCAACAACTGCGAACAGCTAAGGCGCGGCTGGAACAATTGCGGGCTGCGGCATCGCAGGTGAAGGCGGCGATCGATCAGGCCAAGGCTACGGCGAAGCTGGCTGAGGTGAATTTTGGACGCTCGAAGCAGTTGATTGAGGAAGGGATTGTTGCCAAGGCAGACCTCGATGAAAAGACTGCGATGTTTGATGCGCGCAAGGCCGATGTGAAGGCGCAGGAGGCGAATCTGCAGGCAGCGGATGAAGCGATCAAGGCGCAGACGGCTGAGGTGGCTCGGGTTACGCAGCTCTTTGACTTCAAGCGAGTGACTGCGCCGTGGGACGGGATTATCACGCAGCGCAATTGCGCTGTTGGCAATCTGATTACTCCGTCGGCTATTGCGGCTGGCCGTGATTTGTTTCGACTAAGCGACATGTCGAAGCTACGCGTTTTCGTGAATGTGCCGCAGGCGAATATCGGAGATATCAAGGTGGGACAGAAGGCTGTGGTGAAGGTGCCGGAACTCAATGCCAGCCTTACGGGCAGCGTGATTCGGACCTCAAACGCACTTGAGAATCAGAGCCGTACTTTGCTTGCCGAAGTTAACGTGGTGAATCAGGGCGGCAAGATGCTGCCCGGGATGTATACGCAGGTTGTAATTGAGACTACTGGAGCGCGCCAATTGATTCTGGTGCCGGGGGACACGATTGTCACGCGAACTGAGGGGATTTTTGTGGCCGTG
>JBKJUN010000646.1:0-1645 GCA_046590555.1 Bryobacter sp.
AACCGGTCTGACACACTCCCCCAAGCCAGTCTCCCCAGACCGTTAAACACGCTCATCACGCCGAGTCCCGCCCCGGCACTCATCAAAGCCCCACCTTTGGCCGCTTCCCGCAACAACGGAGAGGCCTCTCCAATTGCTGTCAACCCTACCGAAGTACCCAAGAAGTAAATACCCCACAGCACATAGAACTTCCAGTTCCTCACCATCTCCTCCGGCCCCAATTCAATTGCCGCCACCTTGCCTGCCGCAGCCTCCCAACCCACCGGCTTCCAGCCCGCCGGAGGCACGGCATAAAGCTGAGCCGCCCCCACCACCCCCACCAGGAACAATCCCGCCAGGACAAAGAAGGTCCTTGGAATCGATTCATTCATCCCGGCCACATCTTTACCGATCATCCACTCAAGCCAGGGCCCAAAAACCAGCGGGCCCAACCCAAACCCCATCACCGCCAGCCCCACAATCATTCCTCGCTTATCAGGGAACCACTTCACACACATTGCGATCGGAGTCACATAAGCAAAACCCACTCCTACGCCAGCGATCAGTCCATAGCCGATTACCAACCCTTCCACCGTCTCGTGCATCAGCCCTGCAACCAGGCAACCGGCCGCCAGCAAAAACCCACCCACACTGGCCACAACCCTCGGCCCCCGCTTATCCTGCCAAAAGCCAGCCACAATCATGCCTGCCGCAAAGGCCAGCAGCGAATACCGGTACGGCATCACACTCTGCGCCCGAGTCCATCCATGCAACTGCTCGAGGGGACCTCGAAATACGCTCCAGCTATAGAGAATCCCAAGCAACACCTGCATGAAAATAGCCGCCGCAGCGTAGCGGCCCCGGTTCAAATTCTGAGCTTTAGACACCGCTCCATAATACTGAAGAACGCTACGCTCAGTGCGCTTGGCAAAGCGGCGGAGCCGCACCACAACTAACGGTTCTGAAGAAACGTTGCAGTTGAGTGGAAAAACTCTTTCAGCGTAGCAACTGCTGCCTCAGGCAGTTCGGCCTCTGCAAGTGCCCGGTCCATCATCTCCACCCATCGGTTACGGGCTTTCTCGTCGACGGAAAATGGAGCATGCCGCATCCGCAACCTCGGGTGCCCACGCTTCTCCAGATAGTCCATCGGGCCCCCAAAACGAAAGAGAAGAAAGTCCCGCAGTCGCTCCTCAGCCCCCACTAGATCCTGCTTCGGATACATTGGCCCCAAAATGTCATCTTCGGCCACTTGCCGGTAAAACGCTCCAACCAAGCGTCGAAACCCATCTTCCCCAATCACTTGAAACAAGTCTTCTTCAGCTATCTTTTCAACACTCACATTCCCATCCTAAGGCACCACCAGAATGGGCGCTTGCCACAATGTGTGCCGATTCACCTGATCCAGCTTGCAGAGCTTCCCCATTTTCTAAACCCTTCTCATTGCGATAAACTGAGGTTAGACTTTTCCCCAATGCACACCCTGATTTCGCTCACCCTGCTATTGGGCCTAACCCTCTCAGCCGCCACAACTTTCGACGATGTAAAGCCCATCTTCGCGGCGAAGTGCTTTGCCTGCCATAACGAAAAGATAAGCCTGGGCAAGCTTGCCCTTCATACACCTGAAGCCGCGCTTAAAGGCGGAGAAACTGGCGAAGTCATCGTTCCC
>JBKJUN010000750.1:0-1421 GCA_046590555.1 Bryobacter sp.
CGCCATCCGCTTGCCGAACGGCCACACCGTTGCCATCGCCAGTCTCGAACGCATGTTTCCCGATGGCGCGCAGGGATCGAAAGATCCAACCAACGTAATTGGAACGCTGTTGCTTGATCTCGACGAGAATTTCCAATTGACCTGGTTCTGGAATTCTTTCGATCACCTCGATGTCGCCCGGGTTGCGATTGATAACGAAAAATGCCACGGACCTGTGGGTGGTGAAGGCTGCTCGCCGATCTTCCTGACTGAGGAGGCAAACGACTGGCTGCACTCCAACTCGCTCTCCTACAGCCGCGCCGACAACAATCTAACCATCTCCATGCCTGAGCAGGATTGGGTGATCAAGGTAGATTACCAGGACGGCAAAGGCAATGGCAAAGTCATCTGGAAGCTTGGAGACGGTGGCGATCTAAAGATTGAATCTTCCGAAAAGTTCCCAGCTTTCTCCTACCAGCACGATGCCGGCTTCGAGCCTCCCGGATCCGATACTCTGCTCTTGTTCGATAACGGCCCGCGCCACAAGAAGAACAACCCTGCGGCGAATTCCCGCGGACAATACTGGAAAATCGACGAGAAGGCCCGCACCGCGACTCTGGTGAAAAGCCTGGACCTTGGCGTCTTCGCTCCATTTGTAGGTTCGGCCCAACAACTGAGCAACGGCAACTTCCACTTCAACACCGGATCCGTCTTCAAAGATGCAGCCTTCGCCGGGCGCTCCATCGAGATCACACCCGAAGGCAAGGTCGTCTTCACGCTCGAAACTTTAGGCCCGCTTGTCTATCGCAGCAATCGAATCGCCGACCTCTACACACCTACAGCACGCTAAGTTGCCGTGCGCGCTGGAAATTGCGGAATGCGAAAGATCAGTGTAAACGTAATCAGCAGCAAACAGAGATTCACCGAGAAGGCGAAACGCAAGGCGCGAACAAACGCCTCAGGTGAGGTTTCGGTGCCCAGCACGCCAAAGAACACAGTACCGATCACTGCCACCCCTGTGGCAAAGGAAGCCTGCTGAACCGTGCTCAACACGCCCGAAGCCGACCCCGCATCGTGACCTTTGATGTTGATCAGTATCGTGCTGATCAACGTTGGCATCACAAAGCCTTGCCCGGTGCCGTAAACCAACAGCACTGGTGCCAGATCCAGACCGCCAAGCAGCGCCCCTCGCGAGGCAGTCAATAACAGCAACGACGTCAGGCCGATCATCATCAACGCCGCTCCGAGATTGATGATCCTGCTTCCAATTTTCGGCTGAATCTTCAGCGAGGCAAGCGAGCTGCCGAGAAATGCAATCGCAAACCACGCAAACGTCAACCCCGCCTCCCGTGGCGAAAAGCCGAGCCCGTTCTGCAGAAAGACCGTCGAAATCAAGAAGAACGCAGCCGCCCCGCTGAAGAAACACATACCGCTAATTAACC
>JBKJUN010000780.1:0-2429 GCA_046590555.1 Bryobacter sp.
TCGCGAAGGGCGTACTCGGCGACGATGCCGTCTTTTTCTTTGCACAGAATCAGGCCGATGTTGGGCTTGTCTTCCGGGGGGTGGAGCAGGTGTTCGACATCCGATAGGTTGAAGTTGATCTTGCCGGTGTATTCCGAGTTGGAAGACACGTGCTTTTTAGAAGAGAAGGTCGATTCTGTATGCTTTACCTGACACTTCGATGAGGAGGCGGGCCAACGAAGGCGAAGTTGACTCCCAGTTCCAGGAGGGATTTTCTTTAGCTTCTTGCGAGCGGGTGAGGGAATCGAAGTTCTAGAGATCTTTTGGGAGTTGCCGGGCCAGATCGGACGGCCAAACACCACTGGGGCTTACGGATTGAGGGTAGAGGTCGCTCTCGATTTGGATGACCATGATGTTCTGACTTGCGCCGTTCTCGATGGCTGCGTTGTCGTACCAAAGCGTTTCTGCGCTTGTCTTTAGCTTTTTGAGGAGGGTTAAATTGTGGAACCACGTTAATTTTTCAAGTGGCTCTCGCAATATTGCCCTGAGGCCGAGGTTTCGGGGCGATAGTCCTTTTATCTCTGGAAACTGACTCGTTAAGTCTTTGGCGAGCCAGGACTTCTTTGCCAATGCCCGAGTAAAGGAGTAGCAACTCATGGTTGACCGTTATGGGCTTCTTGTGTCGCACCAGATCCTGGTTGAGCTGTGTTGATTTTCAGCGATGATCGCATCGGCAGATGGGCGCTGCCGGTGATGATTCTCGCGAGGCAAGATCTCGCACAGATCTCCGCAAGAGTAACACCTTGCTGGCGCTAAGGATGCGGCTCGGGGTCGATATGGACAAGGCGAGGAGCCGGGAGGCTTCTGGGCGTTATCAGACCACCAGCGAGGTTGTGCGTTAGGCGTTGCGTCTGTTGCAGCGGCAGGAGATTGGGCGGGATGAGGAATGCCGTGAAAAGATAAGGCGCGATATCTGGGCTAACGCTACCAGATCAGGCGAAGTCCTTTGTATTTCTTAAACTCACGGTCATTTGCGACAATGGCGACATCTTCAGCAAGCGCGGTCGCAATCAGGATTCGGTCAAACGGATCGCTATGATGAGCGGGAAGTCCGAACAGCCTCAATGAATGTTCGACGGTGAATGGCAAGATTGTCAGGTCCAGGTCGAAGATGAGCTTCTCGATGTGGTCTTGCGTTAGTGGCGTCAGTCCGCGGTTCGACTTGATTGCTATTTCGGTGAAAGAAATTGGACTGACCATGCGTACGGTGTCCGCGTGCTCGAGTAAGCGCCGTACCTTCGGCGTGAACGTCAAGCCGGAAACTCCCCCGGCTACGTACAACGCTGTCGTATCGAGCAGAACGCGCATCTAAAGCCCTTTCACGAACGCGTCAACTTCTTCCTCTGTCATGGGGCGCGTTGCTTCCCGGAACTGTTCCGGGGTCATCTGTACGACGTTCTTCAGCGTGCCGAAGCGTGGAACTCTTTTCGCAGACGACTTTACTATTTCGGCAATAATGTGGCCGTGACGTTCAATGGTTACGCGCTCGCCCCTCTCGACTGCTGTCAACAGTTGGGTTAGCTTATTCTTCGCTTCGGTAACACTCACGTTCATGATTGCATTGTAGCTATTCTCTAGCTAGTTTCGCGAATCCTGATCAGTCAAGAAAAACATCGCAAGGAAAGAATTGCTCGTGCGGACTTGCATTGGCAACGGTTTTTCTGCTCATTTGGGACCGGTGTTCAGCCAAGAACTCAGGTACGGGGCTGAAGCGTTCTGGGAAAGTGAGGGCAGCTCCTTCGCGCTCGATGAAATGACTGGCAAGGTAATCGCTGTTGGCGTGGCCTCGCAGGGCGGGGCTGAGGAGCAGGCGATGGTTGGGATCGATTGCGATGAGGTGACGGTTGAAGGCGCGGTCGAATTCGGCGGAGAGGATGAGGATGGCGAAGTCCAAGGGGCCAATCTCTTTGAGCCAACGCACGACGCCAGGATCAGGCTTGGGTTTGCAGAGTTCGGAGACAACATTTGTGTCGAGCAGGAACCGCATTATAGGTCCATTCGCCAGCGCCCACTTCCGCGCTTTGGCAGGGGAAGATCGAACCTGGGCCCATCCCCCAATAACACTTCTATCGCAGAACGCTTAGCGGCGCCCTGGAGGCGTCGCCATTCTTCAATTGGCACCAGGACCGCCGCCTCGACGCCCCGTTTGGTCACCATTTGCGGCCCACAAGCTAAGGTGGTCTCGAGCAACTCGCTGAAGCGAGCCTTCGCGTCCTGTACTGCCCATTTGGTCATTGAGAGTTCTCAGACTAGTTATAGCACTAGTCAGGGTTAGTCAGGCATAAAGAGCCTATCCTGGATTCTTTCGCGCCGTCTGCCGTTAGTGGGGGAGGTCGGGAGCGGGAAGATCCTCAATTCAGGTTTTGGTTTCACCCGGCTTCCCCAACTCG
>JBKJUN010000800.1:0-12834 GCA_046590555.1 Bryobacter sp.
TGAGCACCCAGAATATTCGGCCGGATGGATTTGCAATCCGTGAAGTCACTCGCGGTACTGACAAGTACGAAGCTGCCATGGATGTGCTTGGAACTTTTGCGATGGTGGATCTCAATATTGGCGCCAAGTGGCGCCTGGTTGCCGGTGTCCGCATGGAAGACGCCAATATCGACGTCATTACGCTGGACCCGCTCATCCCCAACGCTCGCCCCAGCACGGCTACGCTCAAGAATCGGGACGCGTTGCCGGGATTCAATCTGATCTACGCTCTTGGCAAGCGGCAGAATCTACGCGGTGGTTATTCGCGTACAGTGAACCGTCCAGACTTCCGCGAGCTCTCGCCCTTCGAATTTACTAATATCGTGGGTGGTTACTCGACAGTCGGTAATCCCAATCTGGTTCGCGCGCTGATTGACAACTTCGACGTGCGCTGGGAGTTCTTCCCGGGCGGCAATCAGGTGGTGGCAGCCTCTTATTTCTATAAGAAATTTACCAATCCGATTGAGCAGATCTACAGTCCGACTGCATCGGAATTGCGGCAGAGCTTTATCAATGTGGATGGTGCCAAGAATCAAGGTATTGAACTGGAATGGCGCTACAATCTGTCACGCTTCTCAAAAAAGCTGAGGGATTTTTCGGTTCAGTCGAACTTTACTTTTGTCGATTCCAGCGTGGATATTCCGGTCGACCGTTTCCCTCAGTTGACCAGCCGCAAGCGTCCGCTCGTTGGTCAGTCCCGCTACATCGTAAATGGGATCGCAGAGTGGACTCGCCCCCAGTTGCGCTCCTATGCCCGCTTTTACGCAAATTCAGTTTCCCGTCGCATCACCGATGTGGGGGCTTTCCGCCTCCCTGATATCTATCAGGAGCGCAACACATTCCTTGATTTTGTCTATCAATACAACATCAAGGAAGACGGAAAGTGGAATATGCGCTTTAGCGCAGAAAACCTTTCAGACAATTACTACCAATACAAGCAGTCCGACATTCTGGTGAGGGCCTTCCGTATTGGCCGCACCTTCACCATTGGCACTAGTTACACCTTTTTCTAAATTACGTCAGGAAATTTTGGAGCAGCAATGAGAAAAAATCTTCTCGCAATATTTGCACTTGGCCTCGCTGCCATCAGTGCATACTCAGCCGACTCAAAGTCAAACGGCAACCCTTTCCTCAGTGCTGAGGAAGCAGAGCGCCAGTTGGCGGGGGTCAGCCAGATCGATACATCAGCTTCTTTCTGGATCTGGGCCACAAACAACAACCGGCGTAGCGGTGAATCGGATTACGTTTTCCGCCCGGGAGATAACATCACGATTCGCGCGACGATGAAATCGAATAGCGACATCTATCCGTACACGGTGGTTGCTTACCGCCAGTACAACAAGACTGGTGCCAAGTTTTATCTTCCTGGAAATACCAGCGCAGTTACAGACATCTTTGGCAGAACTCCCGATCAGGGCTTCCAGATCACCCGGTTACCGGACTGGAATAAGCAGATCCTGGTGGGTGCTGGTGGCACCCTTGTTTCCTCTTCAGTTGCTGTCCCCAACGAACCCGGTATGCACACCATTGTTGTTCAGGTGCGCGACTATACTGGCACGCGTGTCGTGAAAAGTGCTTACTGGAAAATCGCTGTCGTCAGTGATGTCGAAAATCTACCAGTAAATATTACAGCCAGCCGTACATTGACTAGCGATAAGGCTTATCGTCTGAGCGGTGTTACCCGCGTTCGTGGCGGTGCCACCCTTACTATTGAACCTGGCACCGTTGTGATTGGAGCCCCTGGTTCACAGCCCGCCAGTATTCTTTTGATTACGACTGCTGGCCGTCTGGTCGCCCAAGGCACCCGCAGCCAGCCGATCATCATGACCAGTTCGCAGCCTTTGGGCAGCCGGCAGCGCGGCGACTGGGGCGGTCTGACAATGTTGGGTAAGGCCCGCATCAATGATGTCAGCGGCTCACTTCCAATCGAAGGCGTGTCAGATGGGGATGATGGCAACTATGGTGGTACCGATGACGCCCACGATTGCGGTGCTCTCAAGTATGTTCGCGTAGAATTTGCTGGTGCACTGATCCGCCCGAACGAGGAAAGCAACTCCTTCACCTGGGGCGCTTGCGGTACTGCCTCGAAGGCTGAGTATCTTCAGGCTCACTATGGCTTCGACGACAGCTTTGAATGGTTCGGTGGCATCAATGATGCCAAGTACCTTGTTGGAACTTATGGAGCCGACGATTACGTCGACGTACAACTTGGCTATCGCGGCCGTGTGCAGCACGGTGTTTTCGTCGCAAACTCTGACCGGTCTAACCGTGGTATTGAGAGCGACAACTACGAGCGCGATTTTGCCGCTCGCCCGCTCGGTTCACCCACAATGTACAACTTCACATTCATCGGATCTAACGCCGCAGGCTTTGACGAACCCGATTCGCCTTGCCTTTACTTCCGTCGCGGATCTGGCGGCAGCTTCAACAACATGCTTTGCTTCAACTGGACAACGCGTACGTTTGGTGGTGCCAACATTGCTGATTCGATTCAGCCGAATATCGCCTCAGGCGCTTTCTCGGCTACGGGTATTCTGAGCTGGAACAACGGCACCGTTGCGGCAACACCGGCAACGAACACCTTCGATAGCCAAGTGGTTGCAGACTTCCGTGCTCACCTGACCCCTGCAGCGCGGCTCTTCTTGCTGGCCAACCCGCTCCTGCGCAATCCTCTCGAATACTCCAACCCCGACTTGCGCGGCCAAATCGGTTCGCCGATCTTCCGTGCAAGCTGGTTGCAGCCCCCGGACGATGGGTTCTTTGACCAATGGGCCACGTGGATCGGCGGCATTGGTGACTTTGACTGGACCGAAGAGTGGGCTACCTTCATCCAGGAACCTGACCTCAAGCCGTAGTTTTAATCCAACTCGAAAACACAAGGTGGCATCCTCTAATTAAAGATGTCACCTTGTTCTATTTGCGGACGCCCCGATACCCCGCTCACCCGCCATCATCTGCTTCCACAATCCCGCCACAACAAACCCAGGTTCACTCGCAATCACACTAAAGAAGAAGGCCGAACTCGCATCGCATTGATCTGCAAAGCATGCCATTCATTCGTTCACTCGTTACTTTCGGAGAAAGAATTGGAGCAATCCTACAATTCGATCGAGGCATTGTGTGAGCATCCCGAGATCTCCAAATTTGCAACATGGCTTGGGGCCAAACCGCCTGGCTTTCAACCGCTCTCCCGCAGGAATAGTTCCCGGCGTTAGACTAGTTCGCGCCTAACCCAACTTCGGATAGCATCTCACGCAGACTAGCCTCGCCACCCGATCCGGCTTGCACTCCAGCAACCTTGCCGTCCTTATCGAGCAGGACGTAAAAGGGAAATCCTTGTGGGGCGATCAAGCCGGGGAGGCTGGTGTCTTCTGTGAGCACATGCTTCACGCCAGGGCGGGGATTCTCTTTGAGGTAGGCTTCTACCTTCTGGCGAGCTTCGCCGACGTTGACCGCAACGACGACTAGCCCTTTGTCTCGAAATTCATTGGCAAGCTTTTCAACGATAGGTTGATCCTTGCGGCAATAGCCGCACCATGTGGCCCAGAGTTGAATTAGAGCTGGCTTGCCTGCGAGTGCTTCATTGTTGAGGCTCTCGCCCTTCATACTTTTGGCCCTGAAGGCTGGCATCTTTTCGCGGGGCTTCTTTTCTGCGAAGAGAGTGAGCCCCAACACCAATAGAATCGCCAGCTTTTTCATTTTCTACTTCGCTCCCATTTTTGAAATCAGAAAGGCCCGGGCAAAAGCCCAGTCCCTCTTCATTGTCGTACGCGAGAGGCCGAGAAGTTCAGCCACCTCATCTTCTTTCAATCCGCCAAAGAAGCGTAATTCAACGACTTTGTGGGCACGCTCGTCCAGCTTTTCGAGTTCATTCATCGCGTCCTCAAGTGCTTCGACGTCTTCGGCCTTCATGCCGGCGGCATTCTCTTCGAGACCACTCAGAGTGATGAAAAAGCGTTCTTCGCCGCGGCCTTTGCGCTTTCGTGCATAGTCCACCAGGATTCTTCGCAACTGCCTTGCAGCGACGGCAAAGAAGTGAGCTCGGTCCTGGTAGCTGACCACCGCGCCCTTCATCATGCGAAGGTACAATTCGCTGACCAGGCCAGCGGGTTCGAGGGTGTGTCCGCCGCGTTCGTTGCGCAGACAGGAGCCTGCCATGCGCTCGAGTTCGCGGTAGAGCAGAGAGATGATTTCGCCTCCCGCTTCTTCGCGTCCCTCACGCCAGTCAATCAATAATTGCGTGACTTCTCCGGGCTCTGCGTGTTCTTCCATACTTTCCAACTATAGGATAAGAGTAGATCCGAATTTCATGTACCCGGCACCCAAGGCAAATCTACGCTCTCTCTTTGATCAGGCAATTGATCTGTCGCCTATTGACCGGGCGCATTTTCTTCGCGACTTGCAATTCCGCTCTCCGTTGCTTTATGCAGATCTGCGAAGTCTACTGCTTGCGCACGAAGGGCCGTCTGCTTTTTTTGAGCAGGATGGCGGTATCTGGAGCCAGATCGCCCCCATGGATTTTACTGGCAGGCGTTTTGGTGCTTATTCGATTGTCAAAGAGATCGGACGTGGAGGAATGGGGGCGGTCTATCAGGCCACTCGAGCTGATGAAGCCTTCCACAAGACGGTTGCGATCAAGTTAATTTCCGGCACTGTTCTGGCCGAAGCTGCGCTTGATTCGTTTCGCCGTGAGCGGCAGATCCTCGCGCAACTTGAACATCCCAATATCGCGAGGTTACTGGATGGAGGTTCCACCGATGATGGGCTTCTTTACTTGATCATGGAGTTTGTTGACGGGCAGCCGCTGGATCAATACATCGAGAACCATAACGCCACCGTTGAAGAAATCCTCAAAATCTTTCTCTGTATTGCGTCTGCTGTTTCCTTCGCTCACCAAAATCTGGTCGTTCATCGCGATCTGAAGCCATCCAATATCTTGGTTACTGAAGCCCGCGACGTTAAGTTGCTTGATTTCGGAATCGCCAAGGTTCTTAATCCCGGTCGAGACGATACCGCAACTGTCGCTGTTCGTTTGACTCCCCAATTTGCCAGCCCGGAACAGATTCGGGGTGAATCGATCTCAACTACTTCTGACGTTTATTCTCTGGGCGTGTTGCTTTTTCATTCACTCACGCGCGGAGGGCGGCCCTACCGGGTTACCTCACAGGCAGTGCCAGATATCCTTCAGGCTGTTCTGGACAGCGAAGTGCCGAGGCCAAGCTCAGTTGCTCCTCCGGCTCTAAAAAGAAAACTTCGGGGTGATTTGGACAACATCATTCTCAAGGCGATGGCCAAAGAGCCCGCGCGACGATACAGCTCTGTAGCTCAATTTAGCGAAGATATTGAAAGGCATCTTGGTGGCAGGCCGATTCTGGCCCAAGCTGACAACTGGAGCTATCGCGTCTGGAAGTTTGCTCGCCGGCACCAGCTAGCTGCTGGTGCTGCTGTGATGGTTCTGCTCTCGATTGCTGCGGGAACCATAAGCACACTCCAACAGGCACGCATCGCCCAGACTGAGCGAACTGAAGCAATCGACTCACGCGCCATCGCCGAAGCCCAGCGCAAGCATGCCCTGGAGCAAAGGCAGATTGCCCTGGATGCCCAATTGCAAGCCGAAAGACAAGGGCTTGTTGCCGAACAGCGGTCAAAAGAAGCCTTGACTGAACGAGCTTCGGCGGAGACGCGCTACCAAAGTGTCAGGTCACTTGCGACCTCTATTCTCGTCGATGTCAATGAGAGCCTAAAGGATGTGCCAGGTTCGGGGCCTGCACGCACACAGGCCGTGCTTGCTGCACTCAAACATCTTGAGGCCCTGTCGCGAAAATCGGGAAATGATCCTTCACTTCAGGAGGACTTAGCCAGTGCATATGAGCAGAGTGCAGAGATCATGAGTTCTCTATTTGACGATGAACGTGAAGCTGCTGCTTTGGCAATGCCTGCATTGATTGAGGCATTGCAAATTCGGATTCGCCTTGTTAGCGAGCCAAAGGCGAAGCAGGAAGCCACGTTGCGTCTTGCAGAAACGCAAAGACTGCTGGGTAATGGATATCTCAAGGCATCACAATTGCCGGCTGCCATCCAGTCCTTCAAGGATTCTCTTGCCGCTGCCAACCGCGTGCTCGCTTCAAATCAATCGTTGCGGTTGATTGCTTTGGCCAAGACGAACCTTTGCACAGCATATTCTCTCAGTAACCAGTTGCGGGAATCACTGTCAGATTGTCAGGATGGCCTTCGTATTCTTGCAGGACTGGAATCGAAACCCGAAATTGATAAGCTTCGAATCCAGACTCGGCTTCGGTATGCAAGTACGCTGAGAAGACTGGGTCAAGTTTCGGAATCAAACCTCGCCTACAAGACTGCCGTGGCTGAAGTGGATGCGCTGGATCTTGCCTCAGGATCTGTTCTAGAGGAAATGCTTCAAGTCTTCGGCAAGCTGGATCCTGCCAAGGATTCCCGGCCACTTCTTGCCGCATCGTTACGCAAGCATGGTGTTCTGCAGTCTCGCCTTGGCAAACGCGATCAATCGCTTGAGTCGTTTGAGCAGGCCATGCGGATGGAAGTCCCTGTTGATCCGCCAATGAAGGAAGTGATTGCCTATGCCGAGGCTGCAGTGCTTCATGCAGAGGCGCAGAACTTCAAGCACAAGGCGCAGGTGCAGAAGGCAATCGAGGCCTCCAAAAAAGCGCTCAACCGAATTGGCGAGTCAACTTCCGGCTCCACGAGTCTCCTCCGAGAAGAGATCGAAGCCAGCTTACGCTCCTTCGAATCCTCACTCGTACAGCCACCCCAATAGAAGCGAACTACACCTGCATTTGGATTAGCGGTTACGCGGCTTAATTTGGGCCAAAAAAAATGGCTGACCTGAAGGCCAGCCATTTTTTGTTTTTGTAAACAGGGTTAGACCAAGGTGTTGCCAGCGAAGAAGAATGCCAGTTCGATAGCTGCATTCTCTTTGCTGTCGCTGCCGTGGGCGCAGTTGCGACCGACGCTCTCGGCGAAACGCTTGCGGATCGTCCCCTCGGCTGCATTGGCCGGGTTGGTTGCTCCCATCGTTTCACGCCACTTGGCGACGGCGTCTTCCCGCTCGAGGCAGAGAAGTACGCAAGGGCCTTCGGTCATGAACTCTACGAGTTCACCGAAGAAAGAACGTTCCCGGTGAACCCCGTAGAAGCCTTCGGCCATCTTGCGGGTCATGTGTGTCATCTGCATGGCCTTGATTTTGAATCCGGCTGCTTCGGTTAGTGCCAGGATGTCGCCAATTTGATTTTTAGCTACGGCGTCCGGCTTGATGATTGCGAATGTTTGTTCCATAAATCCTTAACTGATTACTTGAGCAGTCCGGCTTCCTGCATCCGGCGCTTCATGGTGCTTCCGAGATCGGCGGGGGTCTGGCAGACGGTGATTCCGGCTGCTTCCATGGCGGCCATCTTGTCGCTTGCCTTGCCGCTTCCGCCCGAAATAATTGCGCCCGCGTGGCCCATGCGGCGCCCTGGAGGAGCCGTCTGTCCAGCGATGAAGCCGACAACCGGCTTCTTTACGTTGGCCTTCACAAAGGCCGCTGCGCGCTCTTCGGCATCGCCACCGATCTCGCCGATCATGATGATTGAGTCGGTGTCGGGGTCGTTGTTTAGAAGCTCGAGTGCGTCGATGTGGTTTGTGCCGATGATCGGGTCGCCACCGATGCCGATGCAGGTACTCTGGCCAATTCCGAGGCCAGTCAACTGACCTACGGCTTCATAGGTGAGAGTGCCCGAGCGGCTGATGACGCCAACGCGGCCTTCAAGGTGGATATGAGCCGGCATGATGCCGATCTTGCACTTGCCAGGCGAAATGACGCCGGGGCAATTGGGGCCGATCAGACGGGTTGCGCCGCCCTTGATGATGGACCAGACTTTGGCCATGTCGAGAACCGGAATGCCTTCGGTGATGCAGACCACCAAAGCGATACCGGCTGCGTGTGCTTCGAGGATGGCGTCGGCGGCAAAAGGAGGCGGTACGAAAATGACGGTCGCGTTTGCGCCGGTCTCGTTTACCGCTTTTGCCACCGTATTGAATACGGGGCGATCCAGGTGCTTTGACCCTCCCTTGCCGGGGGTGACGCCACCAACTACGTTTGTGCCATAGGCAATTGCTTGTTCGGCGTGGAAGCTGCCTTCCTTGCCCGTAAAGCCTTGCACAATCAGGCGTGTATTTTTATCTACAAGTACGCTCATTTTGCGAGTGCTACCACTTTCTCCGCGGCGTCTTTCATGCCATCGGCAAGGCCAAAGTTTAATCCGGACTCACGCAGAATCTGTTTACCCAGTTCGACGTTGGTCCCTTCCATGCGCACCACGATCGGAATCTGCACATTGAGTTCACGAGCCGCTGTAACGACTCCGTTAGCGAGTGTGTCGCAGCGCAGAATGCCGCCGAAGATGTTGATCAGAATTGCCTTCACGCTTGGATCGCTCAGCAAGATGCGGAAAGCATTCCGGATCTGTTCCTGATTTGCGCCACCGCCCACATCGAGGAAGTTGGCCGGTGAACCGCCAGCATACTTGATGATGTCCATGGTGGCCATGGCCAGGCCAGCACCATTGACCATGCAGGCGACGGTGCCGTCGAGCTTGATGTAGTTCAAACCGAACTTCGAGGCTTCGACTTCAAGCGGATCTTCTTCGTTCAAATCACGAAGCCCGGCCTTGTCCTTGTGGCGGAACATTGCGTTGTCGTCGATTGCGATCTTCGCGTCGAGGGCAACGATGCGGCCATCCTTGGTCAATAGCAAGGGGTTGATTTCGGCGAGCGAAGCGTCAATGTCTTCATAGGCCTTGGTCAGGGCGATCATCGCGTTTGCCGCTGCGTTGATGCTGGTGATTGGAATGCCGATCCCGAATGCAAGGTTACGCGCTTGATAAGGTTGCAGGCCCATGCCGGGTTCGATGGTTTCCTTCAAAATCTTTTCGGGTGTCTTTTCGGCCACCTCTTCGATGTCCATGCCGCCTTCACTAGACGCCATAAAGACAAGCTTGCCGATCGCCCGGTCGAGCACGATTCCCGCGTAAAATTCGCGGTCAATCGGAAGCTGTTCCTCGATTAGCAGGCGCTGCACCACACGGCCCTCGGGGCCCGTTTGATGCGTCACCAGTGTCATGCCGAGTATTTTTTCGGCCTTTTCGCGGCATTCTGCGGCGTTGGCGGCAAGCTTTACGCCACCACCCTTGCCGCGGCCGCCCGCGTGGATCTGCGCTTTGACGACGACACCGCCGCCTAGCGTTTCGGCTGCCTTGGCAGCTTCGTCAACAGAGTAGGCCACAATGCCTTTCGGCACAGGGACTCCGTATTGGGCCAAGATTTCCTTGGCCTGATGTTCATGGATTTTCATTGGATCTGTCCTATGCTGGGGACTGCTGGAACACTTAAGTTTATCATGCCCTTTTTAGATCACTTTCATAAAGTCTGTGCCCGTAAGGCCCTAAGCCGTGAAGAAGCCCGTGACGCGATGGACGCAATGCTGAGCGGAGAGATCTCAACTCCGCTGATTGCCGCGTTCTTGGCGGCGACCAAAGTACTTGGCGATGGTGTCGATGAAGTCACCGGTTTTGCTGAGTCGATGCGTGCCAAGGTGAGTCATGTGACGCCGCCAGAGGGTGCCATTGTTCTCGATACCTGCGGTACGGGAGGCGACGGACTCTCGACGTTTAATATTTCCACTGCTGTGGCCATTGTGGTGGCCGCTTGTGGGGTTCATGTTGCCAAGCACGGCAATCGCGCGTTCTCGTCTCATACGGGCAGTGCCGATGTGCTGGAGCTGCTCGGCGTCAAGGTGGACCTTACGCCGGAGCAAATGTCGAAGTGCCTGGCAGAAGCCGGGATTGCGTTTCTCTATGCGCCCAATGTTCACCCCGCCATGAAGCATGCTTCGGCTGCGCGCCGTGAGTTGAAGATGCGTACCGTGTTTAATCTGCTTGGGCCGCTCTCTAACCCGGCCGGGGCGCAGCACCAACTGATTGGGGCTCCCAACTTTGAGGCCGCGCGGATCATGGCCCAGGCACTTTCTCAACTGGGCACGATGAAATCGATCATTGCGCACGGTGAAGATGGTCTGGACGAAGTCACGACCACGGGTCGCAGCATGATCTATGAGGTTGAGGGTTCTTCAATTACTCGCCGTGCGATCAAGCCGGAAGACTTTGGTGTGCCCGTGGCTTCTGTTGATGAACTTCATGCCTCGAGCGGGGAACAATCTGCTGCGGATATTTTGAGTATTCTCGAAACCAACCCAAGCGCCAAGATGGACATCGTTCTTGTAAATGCGTCAACGGCGCTGTATGCTGCAGGGCTCGTGCCTGACTTTAAGTCTGGTGTTGGGAAGGCCTTTTCGGCGATTGCCAGCGGGGCTGCCAAGGCGAAGCTGGAAACACTGAAGCAGGTGAGCCATACGGTCTAGTGAAGATATGGTTTGGATTATCACTGTGATTGAATGTCTTTGATACAATCCAGTCCAAATGCAGAATTCCCGCAGAGAGATTCTTGTAGGCATTGCCGGTGCTACAACGCTCGTCGCAGCCGATGACAAACCTCATGTCCACGCACATGACGAACAGGCCCCCGCAGAGAGTTCTGCCGCATCCTACAGTCCCAAAGTGTTTACCGCTGCCGAACTGAGAACCGTCGGTGCACTGTCTGAGACGATCCTTCCGCGCACCAAGACACCGGGCGCACTGGATGCGAAGGTACACGAAATCATCGATGAAACTCTTGCCAGTCGTAAGCCTCAGCAGACGGCTTGGCGCAAGGGCCTTATCGAGGTCAGCGCAGTCTCGAAGAAGTTGTACAAAAAGGAGTATGCGGATCTGAGCGATAGCGATCAGGCTGCAGTGATGACCGAGCTAGCGGCCAAAAGTGCTTTTTTCAAGACTCTCAAAGACGCGACAGTGGATGCATACTATTCCACCAAGGAAGGTCTCATGACCGAGCTTGGCTGGGACGCTGCCAAACCCATGCCCGAGTTCAAGGGCTGTACTCATCCTGAACATCAGGTTTAGTTCACCCCATTGTATTTGGGCAAGAGGACTTCCTTGCCGGCTGCCAAATCCTTGCGCCATTCTGCGGCCTTGCTACTTTCCCTCCAGACAGAACTGCCAACAAGGACTAAGAATTGATCGACGACCTGTATTTTCCCTTTGGCCAATAACTCGATTGCCAGTCTGAAATTTGGGCCGGCATTGCGCAATGCCGTCTCGCCCGGGACTTTCATTGAGGCAATAAGACTCTTTTCCGCACCGGCGATGTTGTTCATCCCAAGTTGCGCCAGCCCCTGGACTGTGATGGCCGAATGCCTGGATGCGCCGGAGGGCATTCCCCGTTGTTCTTTCTTGTCGACAGAGGCGATCAATTCAAGGGCTGTTTTGCTGGCCAACTCCCAATCCCCCGCATCGATGGCCGCATAGCCGACAGTCTTCAAGCCTTGATCTCGCAATTGCGGCGTGGCAACTACCAAATCCTGTTTGGCAAAGTCTAACTTTTGGTATGCCGGAACCTTCGCCCACAAACGTGAAAGTCCCAAACCTATCAGCATTCCAGTCGCATTGGCTTCTTCGTATTGTTCTTGCTGAAGCTGAACTTGAAATAGCGCAAATTTGCCCAGGACAGCCCCGGCAGTATCCATCTGGTTGACAATATCCAGATCCATTGCCGGGAATTTTCCAGCTGTCTTCTCCCGGATCATTACTTGCACTGGCAGCAATTGCCGCAGTGCCTTGTCGTAGCGGCCAGAATTGATCTCAACTATAGTCTGATCGTAGTTCAAACTGAAATTCTGCGCCACAAGTGGCAGTGCCAACAACATCAACAAAAGCATAGGTGCGAACTCCAGTTTGATATAGTGCCTCTCATTGGACGCAATCTCTGTTCTATGCGTTCCGTGTGAAGTATGCAAGCCCCAACCTCAACTCAAATCAAATCTTCTGCCAAACGATACGATGTCGTGATTGTCGGATCCGGTGCGGCAGGCGGCATGGCCGCCTACAATCTTACGCGCCAAGGAATTAAAGTACTGGTGCTCGATGCCGGGACGAAATTCAACAAGGCAACATATTGGTCGCATGTTCGTCCCTGGGAAGCCCGCGCGCGCAATCGCAAGGGCCAGAAGCCTCCTCAGTTTTTGCTCACTCAGGAAGAGCAGCCTTACACAACACCCAACAAACAAGACTTTGAACTGTGGCGTGTATGGGGCCGTGGTGGCAAGACAAACATTTGGGGCCGAGTCAGTCTGCGCTATTCCGATGCTAATTTTCAGGAACCAGCACGTGATGGCCACGAAATTCCGTGGCCCATTCGATATGCCGATATCGCTCCCTACTACGACAAGGTTGAGCAACTGATTGGGGTTTGTGGCGGCGATGACGATAGCGAGTTTCTGCCTGGGTCGAAGTTTCACCTGCCTGCTCCTGCACCTCGCTGCGGCGAGCAACTGCTTCGTAAGGCTGCCAAGGGCATCGGCATCAACATCAACAGCGGCCGGCGTGCCGTGCTTACCAAGGAGCACAACGGTAAGGCCCCTTGCCATTATTGCGGCGCTTGCGGCAAAGGATGCGACATCGGTGCATTCTTCAACTCAACGGATTACCTCTTGGAACCGGCAGCCCTCACTGGCTTGCTTGAGATCCGCGACAACTCTGTTGTTTCCCATGTCACCGTGAACGACAAAGGCCAAGCCGACGGAGTGCATTTTTTTGATCGCGTTACAGGGCTAGCCGAAGAGGTCAAGGCGCGCATCGTGATTATGGCCGCGTCCTGTGTCGATTCGAC
>JBKJUN010001014.1:0-17621 GCA_046590555.1 Bryobacter sp.
ACACAACGATCGGAGTCAGGTGTGCTTCAAGCGCTTTCGACAACACGTAGCGCGTCTGCGGCAGCGGGCCTTCGCTGGCATCGACAAGCAACATGACGCCGTCCACCATCTTCAGTGCACGTTCCACTTCGCCGCCAAAGTCACTGTGGCCAGGGGTGTCACAGATGTTGATCTTCACGCCCTTGTAGTTCAGGCCGGTAATTTTGGCAAGGATGGTAATACCGCGCTCTCGTTCCAAATCGTTGGAATCCATAACGCGGTCGGTCAATTCTTCATTGGCTCGAAAGATGCCACTCTGCTGCAACATGGTATCGACCAGCGTCGTCTTTCCATGGTCTACGTGCGCAACAATAGCGATGTTTCGGATCTTCTCAGGGTAAAAAGGCATGGGTTGGGTAATCTATATGGTCGCACGTTGTGCCATCTTGCCGCTCGTTACGCCGCTGTAACTGCTACCCTAGGGTTGCAATGGCCGAAAGTCCCGACAATCCCACAGTCGTCATCGTTGGACGACCGAATGTGGGTAAGTCCACTCTATTCAACGCGATAACTGGTACCCGGCGCTCCATCGTAGGAGACGAACCCGGCATCACACGCGACCGTATTCGTGGAGTTGGCAAATACCGCGACCGTCATTTTCACGTAATTGACACCGGCGGTATCATCCCCAACGACGACGACCTCATCCCCTCCAACATCCTCAAACAGGCCAAAAAAGCTTTCGACGAAGCAGATCAGATTGTCTTCGTAATCGATGGCCGCACCGAAATCACCTCCGCCGATCGTGACCTCGCACAGATGCTCCGCCGCCTCGGCAAGCCCATCACGCTCGCCGTCAACAAGATCGACGTCGACAAGATTGAAGTCAACACCAGCGACTTCCACGTCCTCGGCCTCAGCCCTGTAATCGCCATCTCCGCCGAGCATCGCATCGGCATCGACAACCTCCTAGAGCACATCACAGCCAACTTCGTCGAAGGCCCCGAGATCGAAGTCGTCCCCCAAAAGCGCCCCATTAAAGTCGCGATCATCGGCCGCCCCAACGTCGGCAAATCAACTCTCCTCAATTGCCTCACCGGCACCGAGCGCGCCATCGTCTCACCCGTCGCCGGCACCACCCGCGACGCTGTCGACGAGACAGTCACCGTAGACGGCCAGGAATTCACCTTCGTCGACACCGCCGGTATCCGCCGCAAAGGCAAGACCACAGAGATGGCTGAAAAGCTCAGCGTCATGATGGCCCGCCGCCACATCAACATGGCCCACATCGTCGTCGTTGTGATCGATGCCCTCGAAGGCGCAACCGCTCAGGACGCCCACATCGCTGGCTACGCCCATGAAGAAGGCCGCCCCATCATTATGGTCGTCAACAAGTGGGACGCCCACCCCACCCGCAAGTCCAAAGAATTTGCCGAAGAAATTCGCGACACGATGAAGTTTCTCGAATACGCGCCCATCGAATTCATCTCTGCGACGAAAGGCACCAACGTCAAGCGCCTCTTCGACCTGGTCAAGAGCGCCCAGGAAGCAATGAACAAGCGCGTCACCACCGGCGAGCTCAACCGCTTCGTAGACTTCATCACTCATGAAACCAACATGAAGGTGAAGTACATCACCCAGGCCAGCGTCCGCCCACCGACATTCGTGGTCTTCACCGACAAATCAAAACCGCTGCACTTCTCCGACGAGCGCTTCCTGATCAATCAGATCCGCAAGCACTTCAAGTTCGGCCCCACGCCCATCGAGATCAAGGCCAAGTCTACTCCTGGCCGGGGTCGCAAGGATGAGGAAGACAAGCCAAAATCAAAGGCCGCCAAGGCGAAAGCCAAGCCGCCACGCAACGCCGGAAAAAACGCCTCTAAGCAGTAAAGCCCATCTTCGATTCCAGTTGCGCCCACCGCCACCGGCTTCGCAATCTTGCATCGATCAGCGGCGTCAACACGATGCTCCCCGCATCCAGTTCATTCCATATCTCTCGCTCAGTCGGCACTCCTGCTTCCGCTTCCCAGTGCTGACACCGACTTCCTCGATCGTTACCTCTCCCGCACGCCATTTGTACTCACCGAATCAGTCCTCCGCGCAGTCGAGGCCTTGCGTCAATCTGGTCACTCCATCGATTACCGCGTGTTCCCCAACGCCGACCACAACGTCTGGGACTGCGTCTATCTCGACAAAGACTTCCTCGCCTGGCTTTTCCAGAAGCAGCTCAAGCCTGATCCCGCGTAATAAACCCGAGGGCCATCTCCGCCCGTCGCATTCTCTCTCTCGTCAAAGCAATCGCTGTATTCTCGAGATGCGTCCCGCAAGGGTAGATATCGGGCGAATTCCGCAAGCCAAATTTCAGATAAATCGGCGCCGCCACCCGGATCAATTCCGGGATCTCGTAATATCGCAAGAACCCGCCAATGTTATCTGGCGCCTCAACATAGAAATCGATCGGCGCATCAATCGCCGCGCGAATGCCGGCAATTTGCGGAATAGTCAAATCGCTCGGAATATTAATCGTAGTAGCGCCCAGATCCTCCAGCAAACGAGCCGAAGCAGGATTGCACGGTGCCATCATCACACTGGTCTTAATGATCAGATCTGAAGGCAAATCCCCCCGCTTCTTCGCCTCACCCATTACCATCAGATTCCCCAGATCACTCACAAGGATCGACCGAATCCCCAGCCGCAGCGCCCGCAGAACATCCTCCATCGCAAACGCCAGCTGATCCGCTCCACGCAAACTCAACCCTAAGGAACGACCTGCCGGCGAAAACACCTGCGCCCCAACATCAAAAGTAGCCCGCGGCCCCACAAACAAATTCACTTCGATGTGATTCTCTGCCCCTAGCCGAACCATCTCAAGAATCTCGTCATCGGTCAGCAGCATAATGCCGCTACCCTGACTGATCCGGTCCACAGGCACCCGCCGCGCAGCAGCTTCTTCGATCACCACGGCCAGCGCACGCGGCCCTTCGGTTGAAGGAATCTCGATCTTCCATGCCTTCCCATCGGCAAACCGCTTCGTCGAAGTCGGCGCCACTGCCGGATCCCCGTCCGGCAATCCCTGCATCGCAATTATCTTTTTGGCCTCAATCATATCGAGACCATTCTATGCCGCCACCACCCGCTCCGTCCCCTCATTCAAAATATCGAGATACTTCTGGTAGCAATACACTTGATACCGCTCCTTGCCGCTGATCTCCCGCAACACTTCCTCCTCGATCATCGTTGCAATCAACTTACGAACTCCTGGCCCACTCAGATTCATCGCCGCTGCCAACTTCGGCGCCGTCCAGATCGGCCGCTGCCTCAGCAACTCATGCATCCGCAACAGCGAACTCGAAGCCCGCTTATGCGTCTCAAGTCTCTTACGGTCCGTTTCAAACAGCGCCACAAGCCGCCGCGCCGTCGAATATGCATTCTCGGCGGTAGACTCAATGCCCTCTAGATAAAACCCAATCCAGCTCTCCCAATCCCCATCTACCCTGACACCCTGTAACAACTCATAATACCGATCACGATTCTGCTTAAAGAAAAGACTCAAGTACAAAATGGGCTCATGAATTACTTTTTGCGAGCACAACATCAGCGTGATCAACTGCCGGCCCAGTCTCCCATTCCCGTCGAGAAAAGGATGGATGCTCTCAAACTGAACATGTGCCAAAGCCGCTTTAATCAGAGGAGGCACCCCCGTCGTCTCCGCATGAAGGAACCTCTCAAAAATATCCAGGCACTGCAACATCTCCTCGGGCGGCGGCGGTACATAAATCGCATTTCCCGGTCGCGTCCCTCCAATCCAGTTCTGGCTCGTACGAAACTCTCCCGGCTGCTTCTCGCTCCCGCGCCCGCGACGCAACAAGATCCCGTGCATCTCTCGCAACAAACGCAGCGATAAGGGCAAACTATGGCGCATCCGGTCCACACCGTGAAATAAGGCACCTACGTAATTAGACACCTCTGCAACATCGGCCTCCGGTACCTCTACCGACTGCTCGTTCTCAAACAGCAACAAGTCCGCAACCGAAGATTGCGTCCCCTCTATCTGAGAACTCAGTACCGCCTCCTTGCGAACATAGTAATAGATAAAAAGTGGCAAGTCGGGCAATAGCAATCCTAGAGCATCCAAACGCCCCAGCGCCAGATTGGCCCGCTCATACCGCTCAAATAGACCTTCAAGACTCACCGGTGGATTAGGCGGTAACGGGTTCGGAACGTAAGCTCTCACCTCCTCTTCCCCATACCGGGTCACCCGAAATTTCCCCGTCACACGTCTCACAACTTAATTCTAAGGCAACTCCAGTCGCCCTTTCAACTTTTAAAGAAACTTTCAGCATCTAAACTTTCCTTAAAACCCTAACCACCCCTCTAACGCAACTCCAGTTTCCTTAACCCTCCTCCCCAATTCCGGTATCATAAACAATAGCGCTTACTAGTTTCGAAACAAGTGCCCGCGCGAACAAAACCCCATGTCTGCATCACCAGAAACAGCCTCCTCATCGCTCAACGACTGGCTCGCCGAAGAGCTGTACCAAGAATATTTGAACAACCGTGGCGCAGTCGACACTGCCTGGAAGGGCCTCTTCGATGACGAAGTCCTCGCACCAGCAACCCCAGCGCCAGCAACCCCAGCCCCCCCCGTACACAACGGCATAATCACTCCCAACGAAGTGGTCTCAGCAGTGGAAACCAAACCAGCACCTCCAACTCCCCCCTCCAACACCTCCAGCGACCTCATCGCCCGCGCCTCTGCTCCCCCAAAAGAGCTCGGCCCCGCAGAACAACTCGTCCCCCTCCGTGGCACCGCTGCCCGCATCGCCGAGAACATGAACCTCTCGCTCGCCGTGCCCACTGCCACCAGCCAGCGCTCCATCCCCGTCAAGGTCATCGACGAAAACCGCACGCTCATCAACCAGAGCCGCACCATGGCCGGCAAGAGCAAGATCTCCTACACCCACATCATTGCCTTCGCGATTAACAAAGCTCTCCAGAATTTCCCTAACGTCAACAGTGCCTACGCCGAATCGGATGGCCAGCCCTTTCGCTGGGTCAAAGGCCAGGTCAACCTCGGCATCGCCATCGATGTCGCCGGTAAAGACGGCACCCGCTCCCTCGTCGTCCCCAACATGAAGAACACTGGCCAGTTGAACTTCCAACAGTTCCTCGCCTCCTTCGATGAACTCGTCAAAAAAGGCCGCGCCGGCAAACTCGCCCTTCCAGACTTCCAGGGCACTACAATTTCTCTTACCAACCCGGGTACCGTCGGCACTCTCGGTTCCGTCCCCCGCCTCATGCCCGGCCAAGGCGCCATCATCGCCACGGGTGCCATCGACTACCCGGCCGAATATCAGGGTGTCCGCCCGGAAACCCGCTCCATGCTCGGCCTCAGCAAGGTCATGATGATGAGCTGCACTTATGACCACCGCGTCATTCAAGGGGCCGAGAGCGGTATGTTCCTCGCCCGCCTACAAGACCTTCTCAACGGCGGCGACGGCTTCTACGAGGGCATCTTCAAAGACCTCAAACTCCCATTCCGTCCCGTCGCATGGCAAACTGATCAAGCCGTCGCGCTCCTCCCTGGCGTCGCCTCTGGCAAGGTCAGTGCAGAATCCTCCAAAGCTGCAGCCGCTCTACAGCTCATCCATGCCTACCGCGTCCGTGGCCACCTCATCGCAGACCTCAATCCTCTCGGTGCCGAACCCCACTACCACCCGGAACTCGACCCCGCCACCTATGGCCTCTCCATCTGGGATCTCGACCGCGAATTCATCACCGGCAACCTTGGCGCTTCAACCGGCCTCGGCAACGTCCCCGGCGTCAACACCCTCCGCGAAACTCTCGAAGCACTCCGCCGCACCTATTGCAACAAGGTCGGCACCGAGTATATGCACACCCAGTACCCAGACCAGAAAGCCTGGCTGCAAAACCGCATGGAGCCGCCGGTCAACCACGCTCCTCTCGAAGAATCCACCCGCCGCCGCATCCTCGAACGCCTCCTTCAGGCCGAACTCTTCGAACAATTCCTTCACATGCGTTTCGTCGGTGCCAAGCGCTTCTCGCTCGAAGGCGGTGAATCTGCCCTCGCCATACTCGACGAGCTGATCGAGCGCAGCGCCAACACCAACGTCCACGAAGTTGTTATTGGTATGGCCCATCGTGGCCGCCTCACCGTCCTCGCCAACACCGTCGGCAAGCGTATGGCACAAATCTTCAGCGAGTTCGAAGGCAACATCGACCCCAACTCGACTCAGGGCTCGGGCGACGTCAAGTACCACTTGGGTGCCTCAAGCGTCCGTACCTCCTCCAAGGGCAAAGAGGTCGTAGTCAGCCTCGCCCCCAATCCCAGTCACCTCGAAGCCGTAAATCCGGTAGTCGAAGGAATTGTCCGGCCCAAGCAAGAACGGCTCGGCGACACCAAACGCGAGCGAGTCATCCCGGTATTGATCCACGGCGACGCCGCCTTCGCGGGACAAGGCGTCGTGATGGAAACTCTCAACCTCTCCCAGCTCGACGGCTACACCACCGGTGGCACCATCCACCTCGTCATTAACAACCAGATCGGCTTCACCACAAACCCGCAAGACGCGCGTTCTTCCAGCTACTGCACCGACATCGCACGTATGGTTCAGGCCCCCATCTTCCATGTCAATGGCGACGACCCGGAAGCCTGCTTCCGCATCGCCCAACTCGCCTACGACTTCCGGCAGGAATTTAAGCGCGACGTAGTGATCGATATGATCTGCTACCGCAAACACGGCCACAACGAAGGCGACGATCCTTCCTACACCCAGCCGCTGATGTACAAGCTGATCAAAAATCATCCCTCTGTAACTGCTATCTACAGCGACCGTCTCATCCGCGAAAACCTCATGAATGCCGCCGAGATCGACTCGATCAAAAAACGCATCCAGGCTCGCATGGAAGAGGGCTACCTGGCCGCTCAAACCACTGCCGAAAAATTTGAGACGGTCGAGATGACTAGCTACGAGCAAGCTGCCCTCCAGCATGTGAACGCTGGCAACACCGCCATCGACAAGGCCATGATCGACAAAATCATCACTGGCTACTTCTCTGTGCCCGAAGGCTTCACCGTCCACCCCAAGCTCAAAATCAATACCCTCGACAAGCGCAAGGAAGTCCTTAACGGTGCCCCCCTCGATTGGGCCACCGCCGAAATGGTCGCCTTCGGCAGCCTTGTCCTCGAAGGCACCCCAGTTCGTCTCTCCGGTCAGGACTCCCCGCGTGGCACCTTTTCCCAGCGCCATCTCGAACTCGTCGATTTCGAGACCGGCCAATCCTACATGCCGCTCCAGCACCTTTCTCCCGATCAGGCCAAATTCGAGGCGGTCGATTCCTCGCTCAGCGAATTTGCCGTCATGGGTTTTGAGTTTGGCTACAGCGTCGCAGACCCTCTTACTCTTGTTCTCTGGGAAGCCCAATTCGGCGACTTCGTCAATGGCGCTCAGATCATGATCGACCAGTTCATCGCCGCAGCCGAATCAAAGTGGGGCCAGCCGAGCGGCCTCGTTCTGCTCCTTCCGCATGGCTATGAAGGTCAGGGCCCAGAACATTCAAGCGCCCGCATCGAACGCTTCCTCCAACTCTGCGCCGAAGAGAACCTTATCGTCGCCAACTGCACCACCTCGGCTAGCTACTTCCACCTCCTGCGCCGTCAGATGTACGGTGGCGAAGACCGCCGCGGCGTTCGCAAGCCCCTCATCGTCTTTACCCCAAAAGCCAATCTGCGCAATCCCGCCGCAGCAAGTCCAATTGAAGATTTCACTCAGGGCGGCTTCCGCGAAGTTCTCGGTGATCCCAATGCCGAAGCTGGTGACTCCATCACCCGCGTTCTCGTCTGCTCCGGCAAGGTCTACTACGATCTCGTCAAGGCTCGTGATGAGCGTGGAGCAGACCATGTCGCCATTGTCCGCATCGAACAACTTTATCCCTTCCCGGCAGACATTCTCAGCGACGTTCTCCAGCGCTATTCACCCTCAGCCGAGATCATCTGGGTTCAAGAGGAGCCCCGAAATATGGGTCCCTGGCGCTTCGTCCAGGAGCAGCTCTACTTCGTTCTCAACTCCAGCCGCCGCACGGTTCATTATGCCGGTAGGCCTGAAGCGGCCTCCACCGCCACTGGTTCTGCCAAGCAGCACGCCAAAGAACTAGCCGAATTTATTGATGCCGCTTTCTCACAAACTGCCCAACTCCGCCCGAGAAGAGTTAAGCTGGTAGCCCGGCGCAAGAAATAACTTATGAATGAATATCCCGACTGGGTAGGTCTCATTTCCTACCTCGGTCTGGACCCCATCACGGTCTGGGTCGAATATCGAATCTTTTTATACCTCTCCCTGGTGGTATTGGCACTCGCATTATTCGGTACTCTCTATTTTTTCGCCGTTCGCATCCAGGGCACCGTCGCCAACTACAAACACAGCTTTGCCGATCATATTGCTTTCTACCGTTCTGTTTTTGACCTCGAAGAGAAGTATCACGAACCTCTGATGAATGCTCTTGCTTCGGAAAAACTGGTCTATGCCGTTCCAGCAATCGCAGCCGAGGATGTCCCCGGTTTCAAGAAGTCGGTCGGGCACCTCTTACTCACCAAAACTCGCCTCATTTTTGTTGTTAATAAAGACAAAATTGAGTTTCCTCTGGATGCCTTCAGTGACGCCAACGTCAAAGACGGCAACAAACACATGGAACTCAAGCTCATTCTTCCCACCCACAAGCCCATCTTCCATATGCTTGGCATCAGCCGCGATCACGCTCAGGAAATCTTCATGAAGATGCACGCCTTCCGTCTGGCACTCAAAGAGCAGTAAGCGGAAACGAATTGGGCAGAAAGGGTGGAGTAGTAAAGCTATCAGGCAACCTATCTGTGCTGCTGATTCCGATTTGGAGCTTGATCCACTTACATATCGCCCGCACTACTTCGCCCCTTTGACGCTTTCCATTTTCTGGATTATCGTATCGACCCAGGCGGGATCCGTGCCATCAAAACCGATTTGCGTCCAGCGCCAAGCGCCCTTCGGATCGATCACCCAGTTTTGTGGGATGGCGATTCCGTCCAGGAGGTTTCGCGTGAAGCTATAGGCAAGTAGCACGGGAAAAGTGTAGCCGTTCTCTTTCATGTACGGTTCCACCAGTCCAGCTTCTTCGTCGATGTTAAATGTAAGAACTTGCACGTCCTGCCGGGCCTTGGTTGCTTCATAAAGCTTTTGAAGCTTGGGCAGTTCCTCGCGGCACGGCCCGCACCAGGTGGCCCAAAGATTGATCAGCAGTGCTTTGCCCGCGAACTGCTGCAGCTTGTAGGTTTGGCCCGAGAGGGTAGAAAGCTCGAAGGCGGGAAGATCTTTCTTGGGCTTGTCCCATCGGCCTTCGGTCTTCTCGGCTGCTGCGGGAGCTTTCAGAAACAGTGCTAAGCTCTCCTCGTTACCACCTTCAGCCAGGAACAAACTTCGCGCCTCTTTTAGGAGCCTGTCATCCACGCGGCCCCGCCAAGGTTTTGGGTCTTGCCCGCGGTTGCGCAAGGCTGCCTGGTAGTAAGCCAGCGCGCTCGCAATTTTGCCGTCCAGAAGTGCCAGACGGGCTCGGCCGAACTGATAATACGAGATTATCTGCGGTTTGTCTTCGAGAATCGGTGCTTCCACCAAGGCTCGAATCGAGGCGGGAACAGGCTCAGCCGCACCACCCTTTGCCCGATTGGCGAGCAGCGCTTCGAGATTCAGTTGAAGCGTGCTGCCCCGGTAGCCCCAACCTTTTGCTCTTTCCACTTTTTGCTCGGCCGTAGCTGTGTCGTCGGATACCTGCTGTTGATGGTCAAGCTCGGCGCGCGGCCATGCGAGCTTGGCCCAGGCAAGAGCTTGCTCTTTAGCCAAGCCTTTGCTCAAAAGCAACTCCGCCGGGGCAGCGTAGGCCCATACGCTCGCATCCTCTTTTGCAACAGATTCTAGAACCTGCTTTCTCAATATGGATACAGCTTCCTCGGCAGACACTATGCCTTCCTCGATCACCAAGCTGTTGTACTGGCCTGCCAGCCAATCCACCTCCTCATACTGCTCTACCGCAGCTTTAAGAAATGGGGCGTAAGCGCTTTTCCATTTCTTCCATGCCTCAATATTGCCGTGGTCTTCGGGCTCTGGATTGGCCTTGCGCCATTGCTCGTAGGCCGAAGTGTAAGCCGGGTAGCTGCGGGTGAAGTCCTTACGAATACGGTCCTCGTAAGTCCGCAACATCTCAGGCGACGCACCGGATTGCTTGGCCCCGTTTTTTAGGAGATTGCGAAGCCCGGCGGTCCATGTGATGTCAAGCGATTCAATACGTTTCACGTCCATGGCAATGCGTTCGCGCAAGCCGGAATGTTCCATTGTAGGTATCGTTCGAAACTCAAGCCCCCACAGAAATTCGTAGTTGCGCAGTTCCAAAGGGTCGCTCGATTCCTGTAGTTTCGCCCTCGTGGCGCGAGCGATCTCGAGTTGAGTTTCTGGCAAGGCAACCTTGCCCATTAGATAGCGTGCTTCCTCGGGGATCAAACCCTGACACGATTTCGTCAAAGCGGCAAAGCTTGCGGAAGCTTTCGCCTTGTCGGCAAAGGCACCGGCTTGCCGAATGTCCGCTAGTTGCAGATGCGCCCAGGGGTAGCCCGGGTCGAGAGTGAGCACGCGTTCAGCCAATTCGATGGCCTTAGGGCTTTGGTAGCGGCTTAGCGCCTTCGCGGCGAGACTGAGCTTGAGAGGATTTTCGGGGTTCTTCTCGGCGGCAGCTACCATTTGAGAACGAAAAGCAGGAAACTCGCCAGGGAGTGTCCAACGATAGAAGTCCATTTGCCGGCGCAAGGTAAACGCATCCTCGGGGAAGCGCTCCGCCAGTGTTGCGAGAAACTTCCGTTTCTCGGCGATGGTGGCTTTGGGGGAATCAAGCTCGAAGGCCGCTAGTGCGGCTCGTGCTTCGGGTGCGGCGCTGCAGGGGTTGGCTTGGGCAAAAGCAATGGATGCGGCCGAGTAAAGTGCAAGGCAGAGAAAGGTGCGCATGACGAAGTACCTCTATCGATATCTTATGGCAAAGGGACGAAGTGGCTGTCTCCAGCACAAAGCCAAAAGACCCGGCCGAGTGAATGCTCTTGCTCCAGACAATCTTCCCGATGGCCTGGCCGTCCGACCGGCCTTCCCTTGGCTTGATTCAGGTTGTTTTCCTGGTTCCTGAAATCGCAAACGGTGAGTACGAGACAGTCATTGTCGTCGGTGGTCAATCTTCACCCTCAGGTGCCTTGCTACCCATCGCCAGATAAGATGGAAAGAGATGCAGTCGTCCGAAGACCTTACCTTTTTACTCAATTCATGGCGTGATGGCGACCGGGAAGCTCTCGGTCGCCTCATGGCCACCGTCTATGACGAACTTCGCTCCATCGCACACCGCCAAATCGCTCGTGAGGTTGGCGACCAGACCGTTCAGGCCACGGCTCTCGTCCATGAGGCTTACCTCAAACTGGTCGACCAACGTCAGGTTCATTTTGAAAACCGCAGTCACTTTTTCGCCGTCGCAGCAAAAATCATACGCCGCATTCTCATTGATCGCGCCAGGCTCCGGCTTACCGCCAAGCGTGGTGCCAACCTAAACGTCAGCATCGAAGCCTTTCCTCAGATTCAGTCTCCGCCGCTTAACGCTATCGATCCCGCCACTCTGCTCGATCTCGATCTTGCCCTCGACAAACTGGAACTACGTTTTCCCGAAATCGCCAAGCTAGTCGAGCTTCGCTTCTTCGCTGGCCTCACCATTGACGAAACTGCCGAAATCCTCAATCTCTCAGCATCCACCGTCAAGCGCGATTGGATCACTGCAAAGGCTTTACTTGCCCGCTCAATC
The DNA here is from genome assembly GCA_046590555.1 of Bryobacter sp. Taxonomy (GTDB): domain Bacteria; phylum Acidobacteriota; class Terriglobia; order Bryobacterales; family Bryobacteraceae; genus Bryobacter. Next base: position 11,851 of record JBKJUN010001014.1, read on the forward strand.
TCGCCCGGGCTCTCTCCTTCTTAGCATCAACTACTTGCTCCCCATCTTCTGCCGCGAGCCCTCGCTGGTATGCCGCCTTGGCCTCGATCCGCAATCCTGCCTCCCGCAGCGAGTCACCTCTCATCAGTTCAACATGTTGAATCATTGCGCCAATCTGGCGATTCTGTTTCGCATCTTGCTCAATCGACTTCAGAACGTTCGATGCTTCCTCAAGCAATGCCATAGCTTCCACCCGGCGTTTGTCAATTTGCAGCAGTCTGGCTTTGCGAAACAACGCGCTTACGACCGATAGCTTGCTTGGCGGATCATTTCCCCTCAGCACTGCCTGCTCTCTTCGAATCGCAAGTGCCCGGTCCAGGGCAGCATTGGCTTCCGTCAGTTTTCCCTGCTCCTCAAGCGCCCAGGCAATATCCACTTCACAAGTAGATTCGCCCGTTCGGTCTTTGGCTAGCCGATGCAGCTGCATTGCCTTCTGATACCAGCCGATACCAACGCCGTAGTGGCCCAGCTTTCCTTCTACAGCCCCCAGCCGCTTGTACGAGTAGGCCTGATAATTTCTCAGCTTTGCCTCCCCAGGATACTTCTTCCCTAGGTCCTCAAATGCCGTGGCGACAACTTGCAGTTGGTCCCGCATCTGCCCGTACGCTTTCTTTTCCAGCAGCGGATCCAGTTGGATAATCCTGGAGGTCAGCCATCGCGCCTGTGCCATGAAGTCGTTTGGGTTCTGCACGGCATCGAGCTCATACAATTCTTTCGCCTTCCAGTAGCTTTGTGTTGCACAGCCAGTATCCTTCAGACTTGTGCAGGCATCGCCCACACTTTCTAAGCCCTTCGCCAGACGAACTCGCAGTTCCCGGTTTCCTTCGGCTCGTCTCTGCAGCCGTTCAATAATTGCCACGGCCTTCCGGTAGCTGCCTAGCGCGTCGGCGTATCTTCCAAGCGACTCATTGGATCGCACGAACGTCCCCTGTACATTACCCGCCTTCATGTACGATTCGGCCAAGTCTCTTTGCAGGCTCTCATCAGCCGACTCATCTCGCGAGAGCTGATCCAGATATTCGAGTGCCCGCGATACGATGAGTCTTCGGCTTTCAAGCGTCCCAGGCACCTTGCTCACCTCATCATGAATCTCAAACAATAGGCTCCGGGCCAGCCCCCTTACCTGCTCAAAACGCCGCACCGCATTTCGTGCCTCCCAATAAGCCTTCCCAAATCCGAGCGACACCAGCAAAAACACCGCTGCTCCCAATACCAGTGGCCACCTTTGCCTCACCACAAACTTTCTCGCCCTGTATGCCCACGTTGCTTCTACTGCTTTTACCGGCTCACGGCGGCGGTAGCGTCTCAGGTCCTCCCGCACTGCCATCACGCTTTCATATCGATCCTCCGGTCTTCGCGCCATCGCCTTAAGCACAATGCTGGCAAGCTCAGTTGGTATATCTGGAGTCTGCACTGGCCCATCGTGAATTGCCTTGGCCAGATCTAATCCGCTGAGCGCTGCAAACGGGTTCCTCCCAGTCAACACCTCGTACATTACAACGCCGAGCGAATAGATGTCTGTGGCCGTTGTAATAGCTCCACCACTCAATTGCTCCGGGCTCGCATAGCGCGGTGTCATCCGCGCTTCGATCGTTTTGGCATCATCATCGAGCGACTTGCTGATACCGAAATCAATCAGCTTCAACACCCCTTCGTCCGTAACCAGTACATTAGTTGGCTTGATGTCACGGTGCGCGATCAAGGCGCGATGCGCAGCCTCAATCGCCTCGCACAGCTTTTCGATCAACACCAGTTTTTCATTGAGTGCCTTGCCCTGCGAATACTGATGGAGCGGCTTGCCCTCAACCAGCTCCATCACCAGGTAGGCCTGACCACCTAAGGTAACTCCCGTATCCAGCAGCCTTGCAATTCCTGGGTGTTCAAGTCTTCCCAGCAATCCGGCCTCTCTTTGGATTTCACTCGGGCTTGGGCCCAACCTGTGCCAGACCTTAACCGCTACCCGCTGTACGGTTCCTAGTTCAAGCGTGCGAACCGCCCCATACACCCCCCCCATTCCGCCCTCGCCAAGCTTCCGCTCCAGCCGGCAATTGCCCACCATGCTTCCCAGCAGAGGGTCTTCAATCAACCCTGCGTCCAGACCCACCCCGCGCTCGAGATAATCCATCTCTCTTGTATCCAACAACGACAAAACTTCCGCCCTGAGCGCGGCATCTGTCGTATTTTCCAAAACAAACTGAAGCCTTTGGTCTAAGGGTTGCTCCAGTGCTTTCTCAAGTAATCCGGCGAGATTTTCCCAACTACTCATATCATTGGTTCTTGCCAAGAAAGGACTAGCGAGCACCCTTATTCGGCTGCCAAAGCGCTTCTTCCACCCCAAGAGCCTGGTTCACCCAACGGCTCCATACAAACATGGCATCACTCAACCGGTTCAGATACAACATGGCCTCAAAAGGAATCTCCTCGTTGTGGCTAAGAGTCACCAACGCACGCTCGGCCCTGCGGCAAATTGTGCGGCAAACATGCAACTCGGCACAAATTCGAGTCCCGCCCGGCAGCACGAAACTGCGCAGTGGGGACAGGTTGCCATTGTAGTGATCGATCTCCCGTTCCAGTTGATCGATTGTCTCTTTGGTAATTCTTGGCTGTTTGGGGTGCAGGTCCTGTGGCATTGTCGCAAGAACACTACCCAGGTTGAACAACTCATGCTGAATCCGCTCGAAGATCAGCTCAAGCTCAACCAGCTTGTGATCGCTTGCTGAAATGCGAACGAGCCCAACAAAAGAGTTGAGCTCGTCTACAGTCCCAAATACTTCAATGCGCTGCGCGTCTTTGGAAACTCGCTGGCCACCCACCAGACCCGTCTCACCTTGATCTCCAGTCTTGGTATAGATCCGGTTTAATGCGAGACGGGGTTCGTGGAAAGCTTCACTCATAATCTCCAGAGTAGATTACTTCGGGCAGCCCTTGGATTGAATTTCCGACACAGGTGCGGCCTGAATTCCCGCAATGCCGTTCGGCATCGGGCCACTCTTCGGCACCAGCCAGATTTCAACACGACGGTTGCGGGCATTGCCGTCCTTCGCGCTGATCTTGCCGCTTGCGCGTTCCTTAACCGTTGCTTCGCAAAGCGAAGTCTTGAAAGCGGAAAGCTGTTCAGCACCAACAAAGGCTACCTTGATGCGGCTGGCGTCTAGCTTCTTGCAAGGCTCAGTGCCACCGCTCAGTACAGCAGCTACCTGCAATACGCGTTCTTCGTCGAGCTGACGAGTCTTCTTGGCCTTGGCGTCGCGAACCTTGATGTTCTTCTCGACTGCATCGTAGTGACCTACGAGGAGAACGTCGAAGTCGCCCATGGAAGCAGCGCGCTCGAATGCCTGGTCGAGAATGCGCTTGCCACAATTGTTCACACGGGCATTACCCTTGCCAAACACCACGTCATCCAACTGCATCGGCTGCGGACGCGGGGGTGCCGGTGAAGCCACGGCGACTGGTGCTGGAGGAGCATTTACAGTAATCTTAGCCTCACGGCTCTGTGAGCCATTTTTAGCAACAAGGCTAACAATCCGTGAAGGGCCGCCCGGCTGTAGCGCCATCCCGTCCGTGCTCAGAAGCACTGCGTGAGAGGTGTCGCCCGGCTTTACGGTCAAATTTTGCGTAAAGATGCGTCCACCATCGGTGATCGAGCTGCCTGATGAACTTCCGGCAGCGCTGAATTTACCCTCATCGGTAGTGTAGGTGAGCGTGACATCCTGGCCTTCGCTCGGACCGTCATACCGCAATATTGATGTTACGCGGGACGATCCGTTGTAGTTGATCGTCGCAGGATCGGCCGTTAGGCTGATCAGTTCGAGCTTCGGCTGCTTCACAATCAGTGCGGCCGTCCGTTCGGTTGCTGCGATGGGGAACTTTTTCAAGAAGTTCTTGGTTTTGCGGTCGATCACCTTTGTTGTATCTGCTTCCACAACTGACTTGATTGCGTGCTCACCAGCCGTGAGACCCTTTACAGCCAGCATGGAATCGCCAACAGCCGGCTGGCCGTCAACAGTCCACTTGTATTTCGGCGTTACGCCCAGGCAGTTGTTGGTGACAGGCAGTTGATAGCTCGCACCTTCGGTGAGCCAAATCGTCTTGGTCGAAGGTTCGATCGATCCGACACGATACTCACAGACCGGGCCCTGATCGATTGCGCCCAGGTAAAGCGTCACACCACCGGTAGTTTGTAGTGAGTTCATCGGAGCAGTGCGCGTGTATGCTATCGCCCCAACAGGAGCCTGACCCTTTACGCCGAAGCTGGGCGAGGCGGTGGAGAAGCCACGAACATCGAAACGAAGGCCGATGCGTTCAGTCAACTTTGCCTTCACCCCAGCACCGTAGTTAAATGCCAGCTTGAAGCCAGATTCAAGATTCGTCAATTGACCAAAGGGCGTGTTGACGCCATTGCCAACCTGACGGCGGGCACCTTCGGTTACACCAAAGTAATCCATACCAAAACCCGTGGTCACGAAAGGACGAATGCGCGATTCACGTGGCTTGAAATGGAAGACGGGGTTGACATGGAACTGGCGCAGACGTGCGCCAAAAGAATATTCGTTTTGCGTGGAGGGGATCCGGTACACTGCGTTAGCAACTCCGTGCACCATCGCGGTTTGTTCAAGGCTGATGTAGTTCCAGAAATTTTCAGTGATGCGGAAGCCGCCAACCCCACCATTGGTGATGTCTTGGTGAGGAGCGCTGTTTTGGCGGTTTACAAAGTTGCCGCCACCGAAGAGATTGATTTCATATTTATCACCGCCGCCAGTACTGGACTTTTTGGCGGTGGACGAAGAGTTTGTTTGCGCCGAAGCGCCTAGACTGGCGATTAGCGCCAGTGTCATCGCGAGAGCGGAATGTTTTAATTTCATATTGTAGAGAGTCCCTAACTATTTCATTCTAACGGATTTGGGTAGTGTTTGCACATAGATGCCGCGATATGGACTAACCGCAAACAACAAGTCGGCAAAGATAGAAGACAGTCTCAACTTTTCAAACGACAGATGCGCATCTTCCTGTGCGGGGAACCAGTACCAAGTCTCCCCAGCGTCAGGAGACCAAAACACCCGTTGATGTCTTAGAGCAAAGCACAAGCCTTTTCGTTTCGGATGAAACTGTACGCTGCGGATCCACTCCGATTGAAGAGTCCGCCAGGTCTTGCCGCCATTGTTGGATTTCGTTAATCCAAGCCTCGATGCTCGTAACCATTCGTTCTTATCAAAGGGATTGACGGCGGTCTCAAACCAGTCTCCGGCGGGAGGCTCGACGATCAGCTCACTTTTAAATGGAGCGGGCTTCCATGCTTCAGCGGTCGACTTGGCAAAGCTTCCTTCGTACTGAGAAATCGCATAGAGGCTCTTTTCGTCAGACTCTGCCGACAGTAGGCTGCGGCTGACGAAGCCTTCGTTGACTTGTTCAAAGCTCTCTCCATCATCGGAGGTACGCAGCAGACCGTGGCGTTCGGTCGAGATGAAGAAGAGGCCTTTTACCTTCGGATGGAATGCGATGCTAGTGGCTACGTATCCATTGAGCTTCTTCCAGTTGAAACCGCCATCTTTCGAGCTCCACATACCGGCACTGGTTCCAGCAAAGAGCAGTTCCGGGTTGTGAGGTGTCTGCGCCACAACGTAGGTGCGGCGGTTAGTTCCGGGGATGCCCTGCACACGCCGCCAGGCAGCGCCGTGGTTGAGTGAGCAATAGATTCCACTGCAGGCGCTGGCGAAGACGCGCCCCTGCCTGGT
>JBKJUN010000005.1:0-6681 GCA_046590555.1 Bryobacter sp.
CTTGCGGTAGAGCGGGTATTCGAGCCATTCGACAACGTGTTCTGGCCAGCAGATTCCGATGTGGGCGGCGGCGATGACTTCAAGCAAGGTTCCCCAACTGTGGAAGGCGAAGCGGAGGTCGTTTTTCTCGATTTCGGTGAAGAGGCGGCGACCCATAGCGTAGCCTCCCTGGCAGACGATGTCGGCCTGGATGAAGTCGACACAGGGGCCATTCATGAGGTCGAGGAAGCCGTCTTCTGAGTGTTCGTGTTCGCCTGAGGCGAGGGCGAGGATGTCTTCTTCGTGGAGGGCCCGATAGAGTTCGTGCTTGTCTGGGGTGAACGGTTCTTCGAGCCAACAGATGTCATGATCGGACAATTCGCGGGCCAGACGCTCGACCGTTTCAGGTGTGTAGCTGCGGTCTCCCATGCGCCACCAAGTGTGGGCGTCGACCATAATGTCGATACCTGGGCCAACCCGTTCGCGGATGAGACGGACGGCTTCGAGATCAGCTTCAGGCCCCATGCCGGGGCGCATCTTGTAGGCCTTGAAGCCAAGTCTGGCCACTTCTGCGGCTTCGTCGGCGTAGCCCTGCGGGGACATATACATGCCGGCCGAGCCATAGAGGCGGATCTTGTCGCGAACACGGCCGCCGAGGAGTTCTGAAACGGGGAGGCCCTTTGCACTTGCGGCGAGATCGTAGAGGGCTACCTCAACTGTGAAGTAGATCTTGGCCACTTGCGCATCCTGGCCCGGGCCGAGGAGGAACTGTACGCGGAGGGCGTCCGGGTCGGCCAGTGATTTGCCGATGAGCCAGGGGCCAATGATATTTTCGATCATCGATTGCGCGGCTTCGCTGCCCTGGCCGGGGGCGTAGCCGATGCGGCCTTTGTCGCTGATGACGCGGATAAGCATTGCGTCTCGCTTGAAGATGATGCGCTCGCCGCCGTGGTAATTGAGCTTGAGCGGTTCCGGGAAAGGGAAGGTGAGGAGGTGCGGCTCTACGCGCGCGATCCTTGACATGTTGCCATGCTATCCCAAGCGCTGGTTCATACTTAGGTGGACATGAATGTTGAACAGGTTCGGGAACGGTATGCAGGACGCGTAAACGCGCTGGAGGCGAGGAAGGCCGATGCTGAAAATGGCGCAGCTTCGTCTGGTTTGCTGATGGTTGCTGTCGGTGCGGCTTGGATCGCTGCGATCGTTTTTGCAATTCAGGGAGTGTTGAATTGGTGGCTGGTGGCGGCGCCGCTTCCATTGCTTGTCTTTGCGATCAGGCGCTTCAACGCAAGCCGGGATGAGGTGGGGCGGCTGGCACGTGTCTTTCGTTGGTACGAGCGTGCCATGCAGAGACTGACCGGGGAATGGGTTGGAGTTGGGGCTGCCGGAGACCGATTCGATGAGACAGAGCATCCGTATGCGGGAGATCTGAGCTTGTTTGGAGAGGGGTCGCTGTTTCAGTTGGTGTGTACTGCCCGCACGACGATTGGCGAGCTTGGGCTTGCAAAGTATCTGAAGGAGTCGGCGACGCTTGAGGAAAGCCGCTTGCGTCAGGAGGCGGTGATTGAGTTGCGTGAGATGTATGAACTGCGCGAGAGCGTTGTGGCGATGGGGCGCTTTGAGTCTTTTGAGTCGCGCTGGGAGACCTTTATTGAGTGGCTGGAATTGCCGCCGATGGAGTTTCATCCGATGTTGCGAGTGGGGATGATTGCCAGTGTCTCCGTTTTGATTTTGCTGGTGGGTGCCGGTGGGTTGAAGTTGTTGAGTTGGGAGGCTGTGGCGCGATTTGCTGTGCCGGTGCTGGGGATTCAGGCGATGGTTGGATTGCAGTTTCGGGATCGCATCAGCCAGATGCAGGGCTGGTTGGGGTCGGTATCGATTGAGGCAGAAGTGCTGCGGGATGGGCTGGAGTTGCTCGAGAAGCAGAACTTTAAAAGCGCGAAACTGGTTGGGCTGGTGGCCCGGGTAAAGGGGAGTGGGGGGGCGGTCCGTCGGCTGGAGCAGTTGCTGAGCGCGATGAGTGAACGCAACAAGGATTGGTTTTATGTACCTTCGCTTGTGTTGGTGCTGGGTACTCAATTGACTATTGCGATCGAGACGTGGCGGGCGCGGAATCAGGCGTCGCTTCCGGATTGGCTGGCGGCCTGGGGTGAATTTGAGGCGCTGCAATCGCTCGCTACTTATGCGTTTGAGAATTCCGACAATGTGATGCCGGAGCTGGTTGCCGGTGAAGTTGTCTTTCGCGGTGTGGAGATTGGGCATCCGCTGTTGCCGCTGGAATCCTGCGTGCGCAATGACATCACGTTTGATGCCTCGGCGCGGCTTTACGTCATCAGTGGTTCGAACATGTCGGGCAAGAGCACGCTGTTGCGGGCGGTTGGAATCAATGCGGTGCTTGCTTTTGCTGGAGCTCCCGTGCGGGCTGCTGCGCTGCAGGTGTCGGCGCTTTCAGTTTGTGCGTCGTTGAGTATTGTGGATTCGTTGCTGAATGGAAAGTCGAAGTTCATGACCGAGATGGATCGCTTACGGATCATGATCGAGCGGGCTCGAGCGGGCGATGCTGTGTTGTTTCTGGTTGACGAGATTATGAGTGGGACAAACTCAAGGGATCGCCGCGTGGCTACCGAGGCAGTGGTGAAGACCTTGCTGCAGCATGGAGCTATTGGAGCACTATCGACTCATGATCTGGCGTTGACCGAAATTGCTACCGCTGAGCTGCATGGCGTAAATGTGCACATGTGCTCAAGAGGTGAGGGTGACCCGCTGGACTTCGACTATACACTGAAGTCTGGGGTCACCACGGAATCGAATGCGATGGCGATTGCGCGACTGGCGGGCGTGGCCTAGTTGGGACGCTGCCAGTATTGTGATGAAGTGTCAGCGCCGGATTGGCGTGTGGATTGCTAAAATATAAAAGATTTCCTATTCATGCCCATAACTTATAGTCAAGCTGGCGTCAGTATCGAAGAAGGCGAAAAAACCGTTGAATCGATCAAGGATGCCGCAAAAAAAACCTTCTCTTCCAACGTGCTTACGGGCATTGGCAGCTTCGGCGCCGCTTTCCGCCTCAAAGGTTACAAGCAGCCCGTTTTGATTTCAAGTGCCGATGGAATCGGTACGAAGCTGAAGGTCGCGATTGCGGCCAAGAAGCACGACACGGTTGGCGAGTGCCTGGTGAACCACTGTGTCAACGACATTATGGTGCAGGGGGCGGAACCGTTGTTCTTCCTGGATTACTTCGCCATGGGAGAGCTTGATTCGGCCATTGCCTCAAGCGTGATTTGCGGCATTGCCCGAGGGTGCGAGCGCAATGCCTGCGCTTTGATTGGAGGGGAAACGGCTGAGATGCCGGGGCTCTACAAGAAGGGCGAGTATGACGTTGCGGGCTTCATTGTTGGAGCCTGCGAAGAGAAGCAACTGATTACTGGTGCGACGATTGCGCCGGGCGATGTGCTGCTTGGTTTGCCCAGTGACGGGTTGCATACGAATGGCTATTCGCTGGCTCGCAAGCTTTTGTTTGAAGTAGCGAAGTACAAAGTCACGACAGTGTTACCTGAGCTTGGCGAGAGCGTGGGTGCGGCCCTGTTGCGGGTCCACTTAAGCTACGCGAGCGCGCTGCGCACGCTCCGCAAGATCAAGGTACTAAAAGGTGCCGCGCACATCACTGGCGGTGGCATCACCGACAATACGCCCCGGATGCTGCCAGCGGGCACCAGCGCGAAGATTGTAAAGAAGAGTTGGAAGGTTCCGGCCTTGTTTGAATTGTTGCGCGAGATTGGGCAGGTGCCTGAAGACGATTGGCGCCGCACCTTCAATCTCGGGATCGGCATGATTGTTTGTGTTGCCGCCGCGGATGTCGAGAAGTCGACCAAAGCGCTGGTAAAGGCCGGTTTTGCGCCAATTGAAGTGGGCCGCGTGGTGAAGGGCAAAAAGAGCGAAAAGCCGAAGGTCATTTACGCGTGAAGCGTATTGGCATTCTGTTGAGCGGGCGTGGATCAAATTTTCAGGCGATCCATCGGGCGGTGGAGCGGGGTGAGGTGCAGGCTGAAATTGCTTGTGTGATTTCGAATGTACCGGACGCTGGCGGAGTGGCTTATGCGCGTGAGAAGGGATTGCCGGTGCATGCTCTGTCTTCTCGCGGGGTGCCTCGGGCAGACTTCGATCTACAGGTAATCCAGATTCTGTTAGATGCAGGCGTAGATCTGGTTTGCCTTGCTGGCTACATGCGGTTGCTGAGTAAGGAATTCATTGCTGCGTTTGCCGGGAAGATTGTGAATATCCATCCTTCACTGTTGCCAGCCTTTCCCGGGTTGCATGCGCAAAAGCAGGCTTTTGATGCCCGTGTGAAAGTGACAGGATGCACTGTCCATTGGGTAGATGAGGGGCTCGATACGGGGCCGATCATCGCTCAGGCCGAGGTCACAGTGCAGCCAGATGACACGGAAGAGACCCTGAGCGCCAGAATTCTAGAGCAAGAGCACACACTCTATCCGGCTACGATTCAGGCGATAGTTTCGAAGCCCTAGAAATGCAGCCCATCCATTGGATTTGCTCGAAAGAGACAGGCTGCAATTGGGAACACGTCTGGCGTCAGCTATTTAGAAGTATCTAGCAGGATGTCAAAGAGCTGTCCCGGTGTTTTTGCCGGACGGGTTTTGGAGTGGATGTAGGACGCTGACTCAGGCAGCGAAGGCTAAGCGGTCTTGGGCGAAATTGGTTTCGTTCCTGATTTTTCGATCTTGTGAAGTTTCGATGCGACGGCATGCGGCAATGATGAGGACTTTGAGGTTTTCGAGTTCAGCGGGAGTAGAGGGTTTGAACTCGTCGATGAAGGATTTAGAGAAGTTCTCAAAGACGGCGGCGTCTTCGGTTTTGATGATGTAGTTGTGGCTGTAGAGGCAGTGGCGGAGGGCGTTGAGGCTGGATTTGGATTTGCCCTCGTTGGTTTTGGGGCCGGTGCATTTGCGGGAGTTGCGGTGATTGGCAGCGATTTGCTTTTCGGTAGCCATGGTTTTGTTTGTCCTTTTCTGTGTTTTAATTTGGAGGAAACTTTTGTGTGCCTCCGATGATGATTTAACACGAGGGCTGCAGGGGCTTTGGCCCGCATGGCAGATAAGTGCCTTGTTTTGTTTGCAAAATTTATTTTTTTAGGGCGTGAACGATAAAGCTCATAGTGGAAAATGTGGGGGAAGTCTAGACGCTCGGCTCGGTATTTGGGCCTTGTTGAGCGATGCGCTGATTGGAGGAGACGCGCCACCGACTACTTGGCCGAGGGTAGAGGGATTTCGGTATTCGGCGGAGATTATGGTTGTGGTTTGCCGGGTTGAGATTCGATTTACGCCTGTGAAGCAGCCAGGAAAGGTACTTGTACGGCCTTTCTAGTGCTGGTACGAGTTATACTGCACCCCATGACTGAGACAAAGCATTAGCAAGAAAATGGGGGACAACTCTTCGGTTTTTGTCTTTCTTTAATAGTCTATGTCTCGTCGTCGCGCTGTGGGAGATGTGGGAATCCCCCTGGGATTTGCAAGAACTGTCGCTCTTTTGGCATTTAGGCAGAGATGCGGGCGTGATCTTCTCAGGGTCTGAACGGGCTTGAGACTACGATTTTGGCGACAAAATCGACAAATGATGCATTCCATCCGCTTGATGATAAAGGAAATAAGCCAGAGTCGGGTTAGATTCTCTTCTGTGAAATTTTGACGTTTTGGGGGAGATCGAAGCGAATGGAATGTGGGGAGACACACGTGTGGGGTGGTCTCCCCTGGAGGGTAAAACCTTGGGCAAATTGTCAAAGAACTGGTGGGGCGGCGGGGGCCCTGCCCCGATTGAAGATGGCAGAGCTTGGTTGGAGGTTTTGAAGGGGGTCGAGCTAAGGTGCTGGCTGGAAAGGAGAAATAGATTTTGGGGTTTGGTGGACGACTTGGGGCTTTATCTTTTTGCTGGCGATTTAGCGCTGGGAAAGAGTTTGCTTATGAGTTGGAGGTGTTAGCGATGCGGTCGCAGAGGCCTAGTATTGGCGTGTGACGGTGCGGTTGCTGGGTTGAGGTGGACCTGTCCCTTTGCGTTTTTGAAAAAATCCGGGCTGTTAGCGAAGGAGACATGAATAGCTGAAATGGCAATGCAATTCAGGCTTAATTGGTTTCCTTTGCAATAGTTGGCTGTAAAAAATCGGAGCTGTGATGAATAGCCGCATTCTGTCCGGTTGGCCGATATCTTTGGAAAAAAATCAAAAAGCCAATGAAATCGATTGGGACGCATCAAGCTGGTATCAAATTCACCAGGGGAGTAAATTGCCTGTGCATGTGGAGGGCTTTGTCGTCTTGCGAGGGGCATTTTGCGATTGGTGCGGGTGTACCTGTCCCTACGCACAAAGCCAGAGAAATTTGACTATTCGGATATGGCTTGGTTTTTGAGTCAAGTTATTCATTTGAATACGTTTCGGTGATTTTTTGGGGAATTAGCGAGTGAGGACAGCCTAAAAATGTTGGATTTCATATGTGTTGCGGGGGCCTAAAAGATTGAGGAAAATACGAGGAGGTGGTTGGGACTGATCAGGCTGACGGATTCCCCCTACTCGATCGGCGCTGACCACAACTACGCCATCGCCGTCTACTCCAGCAACTATCCCGACCTCGACCCGGACACCGCTTCCGGAGATTCCACCTACCAAAAGGCTGGCGTCAATAGTGTCGCAAGTGC
>JBKJUN010000078.1:0-4862 GCA_046590555.1 Bryobacter sp.
CGGCGTAGAGAACGGCGAGGATTGCGCACATTGCGTAGGCCTGCATGGGACGGAACTGGAGGAGGCGGAGGAACCAGAAGAGAGCACCAGCGAGGACGGTGATGTGGATGCCGGAGATGACGATGGCGTGGTAGGTGCCGGTGCGGCGGTAGTTGTCGGTCCAGGAGTCTTCGAGTTTGGCGTTGTCGCCGAGGAGGAGGGCGCCGAGCATGGCGGTGAGGTAGCGGTCGCCGGTGGCGATTTGTTCGATGCGGGTGAGGAGCCAGGCGCGGGTTTTGTAGATGGTGGCCTGGATGCGGTTGCCGCAGGCGTTGGGGACCTGGATGATGGGGTAGCCTTTGGCGATGCTGGCGCTCCAGTAGATTTCTCGATGGGCAAAGTAGCGTTCTGCATCGAAGTTGCCGGGGTTACCTGCGTTGTGGACGGGGCGGATGCGCAGGGGGAGTTGGAGGCGGTGGCCGTAGGCCCAATCAGGAGCGGCTTCTTCGGGTTTGAGGTAGAGGCTGACGCGGAGGCGGGCACCGGGTGCGGCGGTGAAGGTGAAGAAGAGACGTTCGGCCTCGCGCTGGGGGAGCGAATCGACGCAGCCTTCGAGGGAGACGACTTCGCGCGGGTCTGTGTCGATGACGGGTTTGGGTTTGTTGTCAGTGCGGGAGGCGCTGGCGATGGCTAGCCAGAAGAGGATTGCGTTGCCGGCGAGGAAGGCGGCGCGGGGGTGGTGGAGTTTTGTGGCGAGGAACCAGAGGAGGGCGGAGAGGCTGGTGCAGAGGAGCGCGAGAGTTGGATCGAACCCGAGGACCCTGACAAAAAGAATGCCGCTGATGACCGCGACTAGCGGAGGGATCAGCGGCTCGTGCAGTTTTCTGGAAAGGGATTCGAAGTTTGATGGGGGATTGCCTGCCATCACAAGGAGAGTGGGTCGGAGAGGGGATTGTTCTCAGAGAGTTTTTCAGTTAATATCAAAAGCCGTCCAGTAACTTTCCACTTAGAGCTAAGGATTCATCATGTCTCAATCCAAGATCGACGCCGCAGAGATCGTAACACTTCGCAATGCCATGCGCGGCAATGCACTAACGCCTGAGGCTGAGGGCTACGACGCGGCGCGGACGCTTTTTAATGGCATGATTGACCGGAGGCCCGCGGTGATCGCCCGGTGCGCCGGGGTCTCCGATGTGATGCGCGCCTTGGAATTTGGTGTTCAACGTTCGCTGCCGGTGGCGATTCGTTGTGGTGGACACTCCGTTCCCGGTTTCTCGGTCTGCGAAGGTGGGGTGATGATTGATCTGACGCCGATGAGCAGCATCCATGTCGATCCTATTGCGAAAACCGCCCGGGCCGAAGGAGGAGTGAATTGGGGCCAATTTGATGTGGAAACGCAGGCCTTTGGGCTGGCGACAACTGGTGGTTTGGTGCGATCGACCGGAGTAGGGGGATTGACGCTTTCTGGTGGTCATGGATTCCTGATGCGGAAGTTTGGGCTGGCCTGTGACAACTTGATCTCCGCAGATGTGGTGACTGCAGACGGACGATTGCTTCGAGCCAGCAGCACGGAGAATGCGGATCTGTTTTGGGCGCTTCGCGGTGGAGGCGGGAACTTTGGCGTTGTTACTTCGTTTGAGTTTCGATTGCATGAGGTGGGTCCGGTGACTGGGGGTGTGATTGCGTTTCCGTTTGAGGATGCCCCACGATTGCTGAAGTTTTATGACGAGTTTAGTGCGTCGGCACCGGATGAGCTGGGAACACTGGCGGCTCTTGCTACTCTGCCCAACGGCATGAAAGCCCTGGTGAATCTTGCTTGCTACTGCGGCTCGCCAGCGGATGGTGCGAAGGCAATCGCCCCGCTAAGGTCTGCCGCTAATCCGCTTATGGATCAGATGCAGACAATGCCATATACGGCGATCCAGAGTATTGTCGAGAACTTCAATCCTCATGGGATGAGGAATTTTTGGAAGATGGTGTACCTCAACGAATTGAGTGCGGATGCTATCGAGACGATGACCACGCACTATGCCCTGAATACAACGCCTCTGTCGCACATTGTGATCTACAGTTTCGGCGGAGCGGTGAGCCGCGTTGCCGATGAAGCTACAGCGGTTTCGCATCGAAGTGCTCGTCATGCCGCAATCGCAATTGGGATGTGGGATAACGCTGATGACGACGCAAGGCAGATCGGGTGGGTGCGCGATTTCGCGGCTAAGATGCAGCCGTATGCCAGCGGCGGTTACTACCCCAACTATGATGCCGAATCTGATCGAGTTGAACTTGCATTCGGACCGGAGAAATACGCGAGACTGGCTGAGGCCAAGCATAAGTACGATCCCGATAATGTGTTTCGACTGAATCAGAATATTCAGCCTCGCTCGCGTTGATGCTGTTAGTGGGGCTATGCAAGCCGTTGGCCGTTTTCTTGCTGGTGTCGAATCTGATTGAACCTGAGGTGGAGTGCTGCACGATGGGGTGTGCAGTGTAGTAAGGGCCGGTATTCCAGTAGGGGCCAGAGCCTTATCCGAATGGGGTGCGATCGGATCGCTGGCAGCATTGTGGCAATTCCGAGGGCGGCGATCAAAAGCTTGTGAATAAAGCACCGTTTCCGCTGCTGGGGCCATTGATTGTTTGGCCCTGGTTAAAGGAACACTGAATGGAGTAAAAGGATTCTCCCGTCGGGAGGCTAAGTCTGGAGTGGTGTCTAAAGTTTTGGCGGCGGCGACTGCCGTGCCAGATGTAGAGGATGTCGATGCGCTGCTGGGGTTCGAAGACTTTGTGGTATTTCGAAAAAGGTGAATGAATCCTTTTCCGAATTCGATCTTTTGTTGAGAAGGATGCTTCCAAGCGCGGATACGTGGAAAGGAGTTCGATGTGATCCACTAGTTGGGCTGCCATGGTTTCTGGCGTAGTTGGGAAGTAGAGATCGGAATAGTCTGCAACTTCAGCGAGGTCTTCTAGCGAAGGTTCCGTGAAGTTGATTTTGAAGCCCATTGTTGAACCAGTTTCCGTACCTCTTCGATCGGCACAACTCTGCCTTCATCGGATGCCTTTAATCTGCGGTCGATTGCGGCGAGGAGTTCAGGGTCGTTGTCGTCGGGAAGAGAGACTTCTTTGGTCAGGTCCAGGTAGAAGTTTGCCATAGCTTTATTTTACGCTGCCATTTCTTCGCGGGTTTTCTTGACGAGGGCGATGTATTGGCGGGCGCGTTCGGTGAAGACTTCGTAGTTGCCGGCTTTGATTGTTGCCGCGTCGATGAGTTCTCCGCCGACGGCAACGGAGCAGGCTCCGGCACGTAGGAAGTCTGCTGTGGTGTCTAGATTGACGCCGCCGGTTGGGTTCATTTCGATGTGCGGGAAGGGGCCTTTGAGGGCCTTGATGTACTTGGGGCCACCGACGTTGCCGCAGGGGAAGACTTTGACGATGTCGGCACCGGCGTCCCAGGCGGTTTTGACTTCAGTGGGAGTGAGTGCGCCAGGGAGGATTACTTTTGAGTAGCGCTTGGCCATCTCGATGGTGGGCCGGTCGAGGCAGGGGGTGACGAAGAATTCTGCGCCAGAGAGCATGCAGATGCGGCAGGTTTCGGGGTCGAGTACGGTGCCGGCGCCGAGGGTGATCTTATCGCCGAATTTGGCGGCGATGGCTTCGAGGGCTTTGATTGCACCGGGGACCGTCATGGTGATTTCTGCTACTGTGATGCCGCCTTCGTAGAGTGCTTCGATGGAGCGGATAGCGGCTTCTGCAGTGGCGGTACGGACCACCGGGACAACGCCGCCGGCGAGGAGGTTGGAGAGGATTTGCTGTTTCGTCACTTGGTATTAGTTTAGCCGCGTTTGGCAGATTCTGGATAAGGTGAAGGGGGCCGGGTGATCGAAGCTCTTCATTGCATTCACTTTTGAATTGGCATCACTGATGCTATATTAATGATGCCATGAGCATCCGAACAACTATTACCCTGGATGAGGACGTTCTCGAACAGGTTCGGGAAAAAGCCCGCGAGGAACGTGTTCCGTTTCGCGAGAAGCTGAACGACCTGCTGCGGGCTGGCCTTCGCCAGACGCAGGTCACGCAAAGGGTTCCGTTTCAAATTCAAACTTTTGAGATGGGCGAGATTTCACTGCCGCACCCAATCCGGATTTCCGAGCTCGACTCAATCGAGGATCAAGAGCGTACTGGCATCAAGACATGATTCTCATCGATGTGAATGTATTGGTCTATGCGCACAATGCCTCCTCGCCGTACCACCAGCGAAGCCGCAGTTGGCTGGATCAAGTTCTTCACGATGGAGAAACGGTTGCAATACCATGGAGCACTTTCACTGGATTCCTGCGGCTGGTAACGACCGCTCAACTAGCCCAGCGGCCACTGAATCACGAGCAGGTATACGGATTGATCCATGCATGGCTAGCCCACCCGCAAATTACCGTTCCCGAACCCGGTCGCCGCTTCTGGCAAATCCTTCAACAAATTGGAACGGACGGCCAAACGCGCGGCCGAGCCTGGTCCGACGCCTACCTTGCAGCCTTGGCTATTGAAAACGGCGCAGAATTCGCCTCGTTCGACCGAGATTTTCGGAAATTTCCCACATTGAAACTCATCGAGCTATGACGCCCTGAACCAGTGGCGGTGCGGACTATTGGAACAAGTCTTGCTGAGGGGAGGTTGGAGAGGATTTGTTGTTTCGTCATGGGGCGGATCGTTAATCTGTTAGATTATCGACGATCCGCCCCCGATGGGTTGAGTTATTTCCGCTTGCGGAGGGTGGCGAGGCCGACGAGGGCGCAGGAGGCGAGGACGAAGGTGGATGGTTCGGGGACGCGGGAAGTGTCTGCGACGCTGTTGTCACTGACGATGATGTTGTCGACCCCGAAGGACTCGTC
>JBKJUN010000681.1:0-4996 GCA_046590555.1 Bryobacter sp.
CAGACGATGTCCAGTTTTCTTCCGAACATCATTGTCTCCAAGGCTCTTGATGAGCTGAAGATCCAATCTAATGTCAGAAGGGAAGACCTGCTCAAGAAGGTGAATGCAGGTCTTGAACGGCTTTATGACTATCAGCACGACGATGGCGCCTGGGGTTGGTGGAAGACCGATGCGTCTCATCCCTTCATGACTGCACACGTCGTGGCGGGCCTCAAACAAGCACGTGTTGTTGGTTATCAGGTGGCACCCGAAGTAATCGCCCGCGGTGAACAATGGCTGCGCAAGGAGTTCATCCGGCAATCGGATGCCCGTAGCGACTTACGCGCCTACATGGCCTTTGCCCTTGGCGGCAAGGCTGATGTCGAGTCGGTCTGGTCTGCCCGGCCCAAGATGTCCAGCTACGGCCTGGCGTTCCTTGGGCTCGCCCTCGACAATCTGAAGGATCCACGAGCGATCGAGATTGCTCAAGCTCTCGAAGCGTCGGCCAAACAGAATGCAAGCGAAGCCTGGTGGCCAGGCAATCGTGATCCCTTGCTTGACTTCCCCAACGACATCACGCCCGAGACGACTTCTTATGTATTGAAATTGCTGAGTCGCACCCGGACTGATTCTCCTCTCCTGCCAAAGGCGGCCGCCTGGCTTACCATGCATAAAGACCAAGGCGACTGGTGGAATTCAACCAAGCAAACTGCGATGGTTATTTACGGAGTTACCGACTATCTCAAAATGAGTGGGGAACTGAAGCCCGAAATCAATGTCTCTGTCAAGGTGAACGGCAAGGTGATCCTGGAGAAGGAATTCACAGCCAAAGACGCTACTTCCATACAGGACTTTGTGGCCAGTGTGCCGGCTCTTGATCGTAATTCGGTTGAGGTGAAGGTTAGCGGTAGTGGTCGTGTTTACTGGAATGCGCAGGCTAAATATTATTCGCCTGCTGAGGAACGCCGGCCAATCGAGGCTGGCCCCATGAATGTGAGCAGGGAGTATTTTCGCCTGGCTCCTCGCGAGAGCGGAGGCACTACAACCTATGCGATGGAGCCTCTGAGCGGCGAAGTTCATCCCGGTGATACTATTGCCGTGCTCTTGAGTGTTAGTGCCAAAGACTGGAAGTATGTCCTGATCGAAGACCCGATCCCCTCAGGGATGGAACTTGTCACAA
Source organism: Bryobacter sp. (assembly GCA_046590555.1). Taxonomy (GTDB): domain Bacteria; phylum Acidobacteriota; class Terriglobia; order Bryobacterales; family Bryobacteraceae; genus Bryobacter. Next base: position 1,160 of record JBKJUN010000681.1, read on the forward strand.
AAGACAACACAATCAACCTGACAGGCAAGCCCGTCTGGTGGCGATATTCGTGGGCACAGCGGGAATATCGTGATGACCGGGTCGCCTTCTTTCGAACTTATTTCTACGATGAGTCGAGCCAATACTTCTACGTGATGAAGGCCGTCAATCCTGGTAAGTTTCGTGTCCCTCCCACTCGTGTTCAGCCTATGTATCAGCCGGGCCAAATCGGAACCGGAAAATCCAACACGATTGAGGTGCTGCCGTGAAGTGGAAAGCATTCCTGAAACCATTTGCCGTTCAGTTTCTTGGGCAGGCGCTGCTTGGTGCCGTAGCCTGGTACTGGCTCAATCTGGGTGTCGGTAGCATTTCATTGGTTGCGGCCAATGCGCTGATCGCCATTCTTCTGCTGCTGGGTTGGAGTGCTCTCGATGCCTATGGCCTTGGGGCACCGCGCAACTGGATTTGGGCAATTCCGGCAGTTGCGCTGACTCCGCTGATGGGGTTTCACGTGGTCGCTGCGATTGTGATCCCCTTGCTTTGGATCCTTGTACTGCTGCCTACCGCTGCTGCCGGCAAATGGAAGCTGAATCTCTCACCGGCCTACATTGGTGTGTGTGTGACAATTCTTCTTGTGATGACAGTCCTGCCCGCCGCAGTTCTGAACTGGATCCCTTCACTCAACGGGCTTACCGGTCAGGCAATTAGCTTTGGCTCAAGATCTATTCTCGCCTTTACTATTTTTGCGGGCGGCTGGGCTGCGCTACTTCTATACATCGCCCGCCACGACGCAGCGGAACCAATCTCCTGAAGACAAAAAATGATTATCGACGATTCCTCCATCTCACTTCGCATTTCAATCCCACCCGGGCGTACTTCGAGCAGCCTTAGAGGGCAATCCCTGATTCTTGCAACTGCCAATATCCAGGCAGACGCTAATATCACGGTGCGTCCGTCCAGACCTGGAGAAGTGCTGCCAATGGGCTGGAAATTTGGTTTCATCCAGCTTCAACTTTCAGAGACAAACTGGGCCTATTACAAAGGGGCAAGCCCGGCGGATGGTTCTATGCTCGTCAATTATGGATCTTCGGCGGCTCGCGGAACTGATCTTTGCCGGGACACCGAACGGGCCGGACAGATCTGGTATACCGGGGCTGGCGATGCCGATAGCAGCAAAGAATCCACGATGGCTATGCCATTACCGTGGATCCTTCCTACCTTTTACTTTGGGGATAGGCCCGAGGGCGAACTGAGTTTAGAGTATCGGAATCCGAAAACAAAAAAATTGAACCGTCTCGAAGAAGCCAAAATGTCTCTTTCCTTCCTCACCACTTTGAGCATGCGCGACCCTAATGTGGTGTTTACGCATCTTCGTAATTTCTCCTGGGGTGTTAGCTGGCATGTCCGCCGCGTACCGGGAAATACGCCTCGCCCAGATTTCCCCTTCTTGCCGGGTTCTGGCGGGACTTGTTCGCCCGTGCGCAATGGGCCTCCTTCGAGTGCTGTTCATCGGGCACTCTTGACCGACGAAAGCGGCCGGGCTCGCAATTGTCTTGAAGTAGCTTCAGGCGCCGTTAGGCACCCTTCAATTGAGGCGTCAGCCAAGTGGCTGCGCTTTGAGGGGATGGAATAGCCCCTTCGTCATATTGGGCATAAATTTTAGAGACGAATCAAGTTTCGGAAATCTTTACGCAAACTTGTAGATTTGCGGTCGATATAGATCTTTATGAGCGCGTCCCCGCTAAAGATCTTAATCGTAGACGATACTCCAGCCAATATTGAACTACTCGACACCCTTCTCAGGGTGGAGGGTTTCGACACGCTCACTGCAAAAAACGGAGAAGCCGCTCGATCGCTCGCCATTGAAGCCGGGCCAGACTTGATCCTGCTTGATGTGGTGATGCCAGGAGAGAGCGGTTTTGAAACCTGCGCCAGGCTGAAGTCAGATCCTGACACTGTCGACATTCCGATCATATTTTTGTCGGCTCTCGATGATGTCAAGAGCAAGGTCAACGGGTTTAAGGTTGGGGGTGTCGATTTTGTCTCTAAGCCCGTGCATGGCGAAGAAGTGCTGGCAAGGGTTCGTGTTCACTTGCGAATCCGCGAAAGCAACAGGCTGCTGGCAAAGGAGCACCAGGCTCGGCTCGAAGAATTTCGGAACGCGCAGCAATCGATACTAATCAGGCCTGAAGACTGTCCCGAAGCCAACTTCGCTGTTTGTTATTTGCCGCTTGAAGGTGCTAGCGGCGACTTCTACGATGTGGTCGAAATCGATCACGATGTTCATGGCTATTTCGTCGCCGACGTCAGTGGCCATGGGGTGAGCGCGGCATTTCTTACGTCTGCTATCAAAGCCTTGCTCCGGCAATACTCCGGCCCTCTCTTCTCACCTGAAGATACGATGCGCGGGGTCGACCGTGTCATGCGTCAAATGCTCGGCGAAGAACAATATCTGACTGCGTGCTTTGCTTTGCTAAATCGACGTACACGCAAGCTCTCGGTTGTCAGCGCAGGTCATCCGCCCATGGTGATTGTGCGCGCCAGCGGGAAGGTCGAATTAGTCGAAATGAAAAGTGATCCCATTGGGATTTTCAGCTCTCTAGTCCTCCAGCGGCAGGACTTGCGCCTCGGCCCAGGCGATCGCTTTTATCTCTACAGCGACGGACTGATCGAACTCAAACCCGGTGGTAGCCGGAAACTGGGTCTCGAGGCTCTCTCAGAGGCTTGCGTCGCAAAACACGCGGTGCCACTTGACTGTGCCCCGAATCAGATCCTTGACCTGGTTCGAAAGAAACACGAATCGGCCGAAGCCCAGGATGACCTGTTGCTGATGGCGGTGGAGTTCAAAGGATGATCGATGTGGAAACGATAAACGAGCCTCGGCTTAGAACTGGCGAATTGAAGGCCGAGATTTCAGCCTCTCAAGACGCGATCGAGTCGTTTTGTTGGGACTTTCAGCAGTGGTTGAGCCGGGAGGTCTCCTCAAGAGATGCCTTTGCTTCTGAACTCCTGTTGCGCGAGGCTCTGGTGAATGCTGTAGAACACGGTTGTGCGGGTGTCCCTGAGCAGAGGATTCTATGTGTCGTGCGTGGCGGCAAGGGGAGGATCCTGATCGCCGTGTCTGACCCTGGCCCGGGGTTTGATTGGGCCAGTCGGCTCGCATTCGTTCCTGAGGCCGAAGCCACAAGCGGCCGTGGCGTCTCAATCTATAAAAACTACGCAACCCGAATTCGGTTCAACCCGGCTGGCAACTCGATATTTATCTGCATGAAATTGAATGGGCCTTCAGTGGTCAGGGAGAACAATCAATGACTAACTTATTACCAAAAACATTGGATCAAACACCTATAGTTATCAAAGTAGAACAAGACCTTGTGGCTTCGCACAGTGCGGAGTTGCGCGACCATTTGCGAATGCTTATAAGCCAGGGAGCCCGCTCCGTCGTACTCGACTTTAGCCAGGTGCGAATGGTAGATTCTGCTGGTCTTGGAATGATCATCGCCGCGCACAATTCGCTCAAAAAGGTAGAAGGCGAGCTTGCCGTGACCCAATGTTCTGCCGAGATTCTCGAACTATTTCGCTCGATGCGGATTCATCAGCACATACGCGTTGAGGGGGCAGGAGTCGCCTCGGTATGACACAATCCAGCGCCGACGATGAATTAATCCAGGAGTATCTCGTCGAGAGCCGGGAGCATCTGGCAACGATTGAGAATGACCTTTTGAAAATCGAGCAGGACGGAAGCACCATTGATGAGCAATTGGTGAATCGGGTCTTTCGTGCTGCACACTCGATCAAAGGCGGTGCCGGATTCTTTGATCTATCGCGAATTCGAGAACTTGCCCACCGCACCGAAAG